>NZ_JBITRX010000003.1:377-117020 GCF_044540325.1 Streptomyces sp. NPDC086023 | reverse complement strand
CCGGGCCTGCCGGGCCTGCCGGGCCTGCCGGGCCTGCCGGGCCTGCCGGGCCTGCCGGGCCTGCCGGGCCTGCCGGGCCTGCCGGGCCTGCCGGGGACGGCGTACCGCACCGGGGTGCCGCAGACACCGCGTGCCGCCCCGCGGCCGGCGAAGGTGCCGGTACGGCCGCGGCCACAGCGGCGGCGGGTGTCCCCGGCGTCCGGTGCCGCCGCCGCGACCGCCGGCCGGACGCCCGGTGCGGTGCCGTCCGGTGACCGGACCGCACCCGGCTCGCGCGGGCGACGCCTGACGACCCGGTGGCCGTCGGCCCCACGGCGAACGGCCGTGGCCGCCGGGGGCTGCCGGTACGGCGTGACCCGTACCGGCGGCAACCGGTGGCCGGCCATCCCGCAGACCATGGGCGCAGCCGGCGCCGTGGCCCCCGTACGCAACGGGCGCGGACACGGCTGCCGCCGCGCTGACCACCTGCCGTACGGCTGCCCGGGCGGCCTCGGCACGTGAGCCGTGCCCCTGGCGCTCGGCGCCTGGACGCCCCGGCGGGCGCCACCCCGCCGCACGACCGCGGCCGGACGGTCCGGCGGCCGGACCTCCCGTGGTACGGGCGGACGGCGGCCCGGTGGCCGACGGCCGCACGACCGGTGCGGCCGGACGGCTCGGACCGGCACGGCCCTGTGGGCCGGTGGCAGTTGGTGACCCGAAGGCCCGGTGCCGGCCGCACGGTGGGGTGCGGTGGGCGGCCCCTCCACGGGGCCGGCCTACTGACGCAGGACCGCGGACTGCGCCGCGTGCGGTATCGGGACCACGAAGCCGCCGATGGCCGCGGGCACGAGGGAACGGGGCTCGGGTGCGGGCACGGCGGCGCCGTCCCGGCATGCGGAGGGCAGGACGGACAGCGGGGGCAGGCCGGGACCGGGGGCCGGCTGGGGCTGCCCGAGCGCACAGGACGCGTGCGGGTGACCGTCGCCGTGCCCCGGGCCGCCGGGCCAGTCGTGGTGGGCGGCGCGTCCGCCGGCCGGGGCCCCGTGCGGTACCGCCACGGGAGCGGCTCCCGGGTCCGCCGCCGGTACGGCGTCTCCGCCGGCCACCCGGGCCGACGACACCGGTGTCACCGACACGTGGGCGGCGGTGGATTCCGGGCCCGCATGGGTGATGAGCAGTCCGCACAGGGCGAGCAGGACGTACCACGGGGCCGCGCGGCGGCGGTTCCGGGGCGTGCCGGCCTGCGACCGGGGCGTGACCATGCGGTGATCCTAACCCCGGCTGCGGACGCGGCGGTTGGGGCGGCGGGCCGGGTGTGGCGGGAATGCGGAGCCCCGGTCAGCCCTCCGCACGGGCCGATTCGAGCAGGTACGGGACGTCGATGACGGTGACACCTGGGGTGAAGAGCAGCCGGGCCTTGAGCCGGAGGGCGTTCTGGTTGTGCAGGGGCTGTTCCCACCAATGGCCGACGATGTACTCGGGGATGACCACGGAGACGACCGAGCCGGGGTCCTCCGCGGCCGTGGTCCGGACGTGCGCGACGATCGGCCCGACGACCTCGCGGTAGGGCGAGTGGAGGATGCGCAGGGGGATGCCGAGGTCGTGCCGCTCCCATTCCTCGCGCAGCCGGTCGGCGTCCTCGTCGGCGGCCGCGGTGAGGGCGGTGAGGGTGCTGGGGCGCAGGCCCTGGGCGAAGCCGAGCGCCTTGAGGGTGGGGGCTTGGACGTTGGCGACGAGGACGACGACGTGGTGGCGGGCGGGCATCCGGGGCCGGGCGTCCGGGGCGACGGCGACCTGCCGGGCGACCTGGTCGTAGTGGCGGCGTACGCCCTTCATGCCGAGGAAGAGGACCGGCATGGCGATGACGACCAGCCAGGCGCCGTGCGTGAACTTGGTGACGAGGACGATGACGAGGACGAGCGCGGTCATGGCGGCGCCGACGGCGTTGATGGCGCGGCGGCGGTGGATGTGGACGCGTTCGCCCGCCGGGGTGGCGGGGTTGGCGAGTTCCCTGCGCCAGTGGCGGACCATGCCGGCCTGGGAGAGCGTGAAGGAGACGAACACGCCGATGATGTAGAGCTGGATGAGGCGGGTGAGCTCGGCGTCGAAGGCGACGATCAGGCCGATGGCGGCGAGGGCGAGCAGGACGACGCCGTTGGAGTACACGAGCCGGTCGCCGCGGTTGTAGAGCTGGCGGGGCGCGTACCGGTCCTTGGCGAGGATCGACGCCAGCATCGGGAAGCCGTTGAAGGCGGTGTTGGCGGCGAGGATCAGCACGCCGGCGGTGACGGCCTGGAGCAGGTAGAAGAGGAAGTGCCAGTCGCCGAAGGTGGCCCGGCCGATCTGGGCGAGGGCGGTGGAGGTCGCGGTGCCGGGGGGCAGGCCCAGCTCGGTGGGGTCCTCGGCGACGTGCACCTCGTAGACCAGGGCGAGGACGGTGATGCCCACGAACATCGTGACGGACAGCAGGCCCATCATCGCGAGGGTGGTGGCGGCGTTCCTGCTCTTGGGCTTGCGGAAGGCGGGGACGCCGTTGCTGATGGCCTCGACTCCGGTCAGGGCCGTGCAGCCGGAGGCGAAGGCGCGCAGGGCGAGGAAGACCAGGGCCAGGCCGGTGTAGGTGGCGGCGGCGTGGATGGGCAGGTCGGCGGACTCGGCGCGGATGGTCTCGCCGGACAGCAGCCGGACGGTGGCGATGGCGAACATCACGTAGATGACGAGCACGAACCCGTAGGTGGGGATGGCGAAGATGCGTCCGGACTCGCGGACGCCGCGCAGGTTCATGACGGTCAGCAGGACCACGAAGCCGACGGAGAGCACCACTTCGTGGTCGGAGAGGGAGGGGATGGCGGAGGTGATGGCGGAGACGCCGGACACGACGGACACGGCGACGGTGAGGACGTAGTCGACGAGGAGCGCGCTGGCGGCGGTGAGGGCGGCGGTCTGTCCGAGGTTCTCGGAACTGACGACGTACGCGCCGCCGCCTCCGGGGTAGGCGTGGCAGGTCTGCCGGTAGGAGGCGATGACGACGACGAGGAGGAAGACGATGGCGGCGGCCGCGTACCAGGCGAGGTGGAGGAGCGTGACGCCGCCGAGGGCGAGGATGAGCAGGATCTCCTCGGTGGCGTAGGCGACGGAGGAGAGCGGGTCACTGCAGAAGATCGGCAGCGCGAGCCGTTTGGGGAGCAGGGTCTCGCCCAGGCGTGCGGTGTCGAGCGGCTCACCGACCAGCACCCTCTTCGGATTGATTCGCCTCATTCGGGCATGATCTGCGCTTTTCGCCGGAATGAGGCGGTGTGACACGGCGGGAGAGCACCCCTCCCGGCGCAGGGACCGCCCTGAGCCTTCGGGCGGCTGCCACCGGCCTCCTGGTCACGGCGCTGCGCCACGCCTCGCCCGAGCCGACGAGGCGGTCAGGCGGTGGCCAGGGATTCGGCGCGGTGGGCCAGCCAGAGGTCGTGGCGGGCGCTCGGTGACTGGAGGAGCGAGCGTTCGAAGAGGGCTTCCAGGCGGGTCAGACGTTTGCGTGCGCCGGGTACGGAGATTCCGAGAGCGGCGGCGGTGGGGACGAGCTGGGCGTCGTGGTCCAGCCAGGCCCGGAGGGTGTCGCGGGCTCCGGGCGGGGCTGCCGGGCCGGTGAGCGGGGCGAGGTGGTCGGCGGCCCAGCGGGTGAGGGCTTCGTCGGCGAGGACCCGGTCCAGCGTGGAGGCGGGCCCGGCCGGCGCGGGCCCGGCCGGCGCGGGGGCGGCGTCTGCGGGAGCGGCGGCGGCAGGCGCGGGGGCGGGAGAGGGCTCGGCGGGAGCGGGAGCGGGGTGGCCGCCGGGGGTGAGGCGCAGGGCCAGGGAGAGGGCCGCCTGGTCGGGGAGCGTACCGAGGTCCAGGCCCAGGATCTGTTCCACCAGGCGGACCCGGGTGGCCAGGGTGTTGCGGTGGATCTTCAGCAGGCGGGTGGCGTGGGAGGCGAAGCTGAGCCAGGCATGCGCGGTGGCGCGCAGCTCCTGGGCGCCGGGGTCCTGGGGGCGGCGGGGCTCGTACGCGTGGAGGGGCGCCAGCAGCGCTGCGGCCCAGGCTGCGCCGGGTCCGTGGGCGGCGAGGGCGAGTTCGGGTCCGGCGCCGAAGCGGGCGTGCCGGCCGGTGCGGCCGCGGGCCACGGCGAGGGCGTGGAAGGCCTGGGTGTAGGCGGCGGGGCAGTCGCGCAGCCGGGTCTCCTCGCTGACGCCGACCACGCAGTCGCGGGCGGCGGCGGTGAGGGCCTCGGCGAGGGGGTCGCGACCGGCGGAGGTGGCGGCCGCGTCGGTGGGGACGAGGACGATGAGGTGGCGGACGTAGACGGGACAGCGCACGATCCAGGCGCTGGCGTCGGTGAGTTCCTCGCACAGCCGGCTGACGGCTTCGCGCTGGCCGGTGCGGCACTCCACGACGTACATGCGGAAGGGGTCCGGCAGGGAGGGGGTGAGGGCCTCGGCTATCTGGTGGGCCGTGGAGAGGCGGCCGTTCATCAGGAGGTGCAGGACGGCCTCGCGGGAGCGGGACTCGGCGAGGGCGGCGCGCTGGTGGCGTTCCTCGGCGTCCTCGGCGCGCAGGGTCAGGGCGAGCGGTACGGCGGCGTCGGCGAGCAGGGCCGGGACGCCCGCGGGGCAGGGGCGGGGCAGTACGGCGGCCAGGGCCCGGCCGGTGCCGGTGGTGCGGCCCGCGGCGGGCTCGTCCAGGGCGTAGAGGAGCGCGGCGCGGTCGGTGACGTCGAGTACGGCCGACCGCACGCCGCGGGAGTGCATCTCGGCGGCGCCGCGGGCGGCCAGGCCGGCGGCGGCGGGGTCGGGGGGACCGGGCCAGGATGCGAGGACCCGGCCGTCGGCGCGGACCAGGCCGGTCCAGGCGTCCAGGCGGAGCGAGAGCCAGCGCAGCAGGGCCCGGGAGCCGCCGGTGTGGGCGAGGTGGTGGGCCTTGAGGACGTCGTCGGCACGGCTGCGCCGGGTGGTGGCGGTGGAGGCGGCGACGGCGGGCGGGGCGGCCGGGACGGGGGACCCGTCGGCGGGCTGGTGCTGGATCGGTCGTCCCCCTCGTTCCCCACGGCCGGGCGCTCGCTGCGGCCCGGCCCCGCGCGCGGGCGGCGGACCGGCGCTCCGGGCTGGGGAATTCAACCATCCGGCGCTGACTGTGCGCTGTGATACCGGTCTCGTCACGCCACTGGGCAGATCGAACCCTCCCCAGCGCCCCGGGCGGATCTACGTTGTGTGCACCGGCGGGGTACGGCGGGAACGGCTGCACCTCCGGGTGCGCCCGGCGTACCTCTTCGGGGCATGAGCGGTGGGGTCCCGGCGCGAACAGGGGAGCGCCGGGCCCTTGCCGGCCGCCGTGGCGGGTTGCCGGCCGGTGGGCCGGGGGACGGCCGTGAGGGCACGCGGTCACCGGTGACATGGCACGGTGACATGTCACACGGTCACTTCATGCGGGCCGCCGCGCTCCTGATCGCCTCGCGGATCCTGAAGTACGTCCCGCAGCGGCAGATGTTGGCGATGGCGTCGAGGTCCTCGTCGGTCGGTTCGCTGGTGCGTCGCAGCAAAGCGACCGCGGCCATGATCTGGCCGGGCTGGCAGAACCCGCACTGCGCCACGTCCTGTTCGAGCCAGGCCTCCTGCACCGGGTGCAGGGTGTCGCCGTCGGCGAGCCCCTCGATGGTGGTCACCTCGCGCCCGGCGGCCGCCGCCACGGGCACCACGCAGGGCCGGATCTCCGCGCCGTCCAGGTGGCTCGTACAGGCCTTGCACACGTCCACGCCGCAGCCGTACTTGGGCCCGCGGATCCCCAGCAGGTCGCGCAGCGCCCACAGCAGGGGCAGGTCGTCGGGTGCGTCGACGCTGACGGTGCGCCCGTTGACGGTGAAGGTGTGCGTGGGCACGGCGGGCTCCTGGACTGGTCGCGGGGGCGTGGGTCTGCGGGAAGCGGGGGACGCCGGGGCCGGCGGGCGGGGCGTCTCGGGACTAGGGGGTGTTGCGAAAGTCCTGTGTGGTGCCCGCGGTGTCCGGTGCGTGCTCTCGGCGTGCCGGACGAAGGCCCTCGTACTGGGCGTACTCGGGGCTTTGGCCGGTGCGGCGGGAGTGCGTGCCGGGCGCCGTGGGCGCCGTGCGGGACTTTCGCAACACCCCCTAGCGCGGGTACGGGGTGAAGTCGACGTCGAAGTCGAGCGGGAAGCTGCGCGGCCGGGTGCCGGTGGCCACGGCGTAGGCGTTGGCGATGGCCCCCACCGCGGCGGGCACGCCCAGTTCGCCGGCGCCGCCCGGCTCGCCGGTGGCGGGCATGATGTGGACGCGCACGTCCCGCGGGGTGTCGCGCTGGCGGGCGTAGTGGAACTGGCTGTAACTGCCCTCCAGTGGCAGCCCCTTGTCGAGGTGCAGGCCGGCCCGCAGGGTGGTGGAGATCGCGTCGGTGAGGCCGCCGAGCAGCTGGGCCTCCAGCCCCTTGGGGTTGACCGGGCGGCCCACGTCGGCGGCGATGACGGCCTTGGTGACGCGGACGTGTTCGGGGTCGCGGGTGTCGATCTCGACGAGGCAGGCGGTGCGGGAGCCGTACTCCTCGTGGAAGGCGATGCCCTGGGCGCAGCCGGGCGGCATGGTCCTGCCCCACTGGCCTTCCGTCGCGGCCTTGTCGAGTACGGCGCGCTGGGCGGCGTCCTTGAGGAAGGTGCGCCGGAACTGCACGGGGTCCTTGCCGAGCCGGGCGGCGATCTCGTCGACGACGATCTCCTCGGCTCCGCGGGTGTTGGCGGAGTAGACCGACCGCCAGGAGCCGGTGGGGATGCCGGTGGGCACCTCGGTGAGGGTCTGGGTGGTGAGGCCGAAGTGGTAGGGCGACTTGACGGTGGTGAGGAAGAGGGTCTGGGCGAAGCCGGCGTTGCCGATGCCGGCGGGCAGGCTGGCGGCGGTGGCGGTGAGGATCTCGCCGAGGCCGTGCCGGAAGTCCGTCTCGACTGCGGCGACGCGGTGTTCGAAGGACAGCACCCCGCCGAGTGCCCAGGTGGCGCGGATGCGGTGGTGCGTGGCGGGCCGCATCCGGCCGTGCCGGGTGTCGTCCACGCGGGTCCACATCAGCCGGACCGGGCGGCCGCAGGCGCGGGAGACGAGGGCTGCCTCCAGGGCGGCGTCGAAGAAGAGCCTGCGTCCGAAGGAGCCGCCGGCCTGGACGACGTGGACGGTGACCTTGTCGAGGGGCAGGCCGAGCGCTGCGGCGATGGCCTGCTGGGCGATGATCGGCGACTTGAGTCCGGACCAGATCTCGGCGCGGTCGGGGCGTACGTCGGCGATGGCGGAGTTGGTCTCCATGGGGGCGTGGCTGACGAAGGCGAAGTCGAACTCGGCGTCGAGATACGGGGTGAGCAGCGGCGGGACCAGGAGAGGTGGGGTGGCGGCGCGCAGCCTGGTGCGGACCTGGGCATCGGAGAGCGCGTCGGCGGGGCCGGGTCCCCAGGTGACCTGGAGGGCGGCGCGGGCGTCGAGGGCCTGGCCGAAGGTCTCGGCGACGACGGCGACCCCGGTGGGCACGGTGACGACGTCGAGGACGCCGGGCATGGCGCGTACGGCGTCGCGGTTGGCGACGGCGGTGACGGTGCCGCCGAGGGTGGGCGGGCGGCGCAGTACGCAGGGCTTGGCGCCGGGTACGTCGAGGTCGAGGGTGTAACGCTGGCGGCCGGTGACCATGGCGCGGGCGTCGACGCGGCCGGTGGGGCGGCCCACAAGGGTGTGGGCGGACTCGGGCTTGGGGGTGGCGGCGAGGACCGTGAGGGCGGGGTCGGCGGCCGCGGTGGTGAGGTCTCCGTAGGGGGCGGTGCGGCCGTCGGGGGCGTGGACCGCGCCGTCACGGGTCGTCAGGTCGCGTACGGGCAGCGCCCATTGGCGCGCGGCGGCGGCGAGGAGCCGGGCGCGGGCGGCGGCCGCGGTGTGACGGACGGGGCCGTAGAGGGAGCGGATGCTGTTGGAGCTGCCGGTGAGCTGGTTGAAGAGCAGCTCGGGCCGGGCGTCGTCGAGTTCGACGCGTACGTGGTCCAGGGGGGCGTCGAGTTCCTCGGCCACCAGCATGGCGACCGCGGTGGTGAGGCCTTGGCCGACCTCTTCGCGGGGCAGCCGGAAGACGATGGTGCCGTCGGTGTCGACGCGGAGTACGAGGAGGTGCGCGGTGGGCGCGCCGGCCAGGATGAACAGCTCGCCCAGGTCGACGAGGTCGGCCGGCGCGGGCAGGGAGGGGATCACGGCGGGCGCGGCGTGGGCGGTGGCGGGCGCCAGGGCGTCGGATGCGGCGCGGGTGGCGAGGGCCAGTGTCGGTGCGGCGACCAACTGGGTGAGGAAGGCGCGTCTGCCCTGTTCCGCCACGTTTCCCCTGCCTCGCCGATGCCGGCTCTGTCCGAACGGTTACCGGCACGTAGGGTAGCCACCGCTCCGCCCTGGCGGAACCCCCCGGAGCCGGACGGTCCGTTCCCAGCGGTAGGGCCGCGGCGGAGTGGGCGGCCGTGACACCGGCGGCCGCGCAACCGGCACGCCCCGCCCGGGCATCGCCCCGTGGGTACGCGCCACGGGTACGCGCCGGGGCGGGCATCGGCACCGGCACGCGCCGGAGGCGGGGCATCGGCACCGGCTCGCCCGGCCCGCCCCCGCACCCCCGCCCGGGCAGTTGCCACTGAGCACCCGCGAGCGGCGCCCGGGAGCCCGCTGCCGCCGGGGCGGCACGGGGGGGCTGAAGCGCGCGGGCGGTCCGGGCAGCCGCGCGGGGCGTGTTCGGCGGAGGCGCTCGGGCGGGACCTGGCGCATGCGCGGGAGGTGCGGGAACCCTGCCGGGAATGCTGCGGGGCCGGCGTTGGTTTCGGGCGGTCCCTCCCGGGTCCTGGCGGCACCCCGGAACGCGCGCTGCCACCGGGGCGGCGGGGCGGTGTCCGGGCGGGGCCAGGCGGTGCCGCGGCGCGTACTCGCCGCGGTGCTCGGGCAGGGCCCTGGCGGCTGCCCGGGGCGTGCGGGAACCCCGTCGGGACTGCGGACCTCGGAGCCTGCTCGGCAGCGCCCGGGAAGGTGCGCTCCCGCCCGGCCGGCACCGGGCGGCGACGGAAGTGCCGAGGCGGGCTTCGGCGTAGCGGCGCGGCAAGTGCTCGGGAACTGCGGTCGGGGACTGCGGGCTGTGGACCGCCGGGGCCGCTCGGGCCGCGAGGTGGGCCGCGTCGTGGCCGCCGGCCCGCCCCCGGCGCGGGTTGCCGGCCTGGCCCGGCGCGGGTTGCCGGCGCGGGTCACGGGCCCGCCCCCGGCGCCTGGGGCTGCCTCGGGGGCATCGGGCCGCCCAGGCGCCCGGCGACCCGGCCGCGCCCGCGGGGTGACGGGGGCGGCCTGGAGGCCGGGGCCGCCCCCGTCCCCTCGCGGGCGCGTCACCCCGGGCCCCGGCCCCCAGGGCCCGGGACCCCCCAGGCCCTGGAAGCCGGCCCCGGGCGCAAGGGTGGGGCGGCCCGGTGGACGGCGCTTCGGCTCCGCCCGGCGGCGCGGGGGCACGATCGTGTCGTTCCCGCGCCTCTCCGGGTACGGCGAAAGGGTGGTTCCGTACGGGTCGGGCGCGTGATCGAAAACCGGGTTTCCAGGGGCCGGTTTCGGCCGCCCCTTCCGGCCCCCACCCGGGCCTCCCGCTCCGCCGTCCCGCCCTTCGCCCCGGGCTCCGCGCAGGGCGCCCTCCCGGTCGACGCGGCGGCCCGGCGGGGTCAGGATGGAGGGGAACCCACCTTGACGAGGAGGTGTGCGGACATGCCCCAGTTCATGGATGTCCACCGCGGGATGATGGGGATCACCGCGGCCCAGCTCTCCGCCGCGCACCAGGCGGACCTGGCGATCGAGGCCGAGGCCGGCGTGCACTTCGAGCGCGCCTGGGCGGACCCGGATTCCGGGGTCGTGTACTGCCTGTCCGAGGCGCCGTCGGCGGATGCCGTGCAGAGCGTGCACACCCGGACCGGGCACCCGTACGACGAGATCCACCCGGTGCCGCTGAGCGTCTCCTGACCCGTGCGGAACGGATGACTCCGAGGTACGCGGCAGTAGCTTCTGACCGGAAACATTCGCACAAGAATCAGGACAAGCGAGGCCCTTGGCATATGCCTCATGCAACCCCGTAACGGATGTTGCCAAATCCCTTACGGGCCGTCGCGGCCTGTGCAACAGTCGTAACCGGTCCTTCCATCAGACTTGGCCGTGCCGCGCCTGTATCGGAGTTCTCCATGCCGTCCCACACCTACGCGGACCGTCCCTCACAGCCACCCGAGCCAGGGTCGGTGGACGCGCTGATCTCACAGACCCGGCGCCTCCGAGGAGACGTGGACGCGGTACGACGGGACACCGTCGTGGACGACGACGACGCCCAGGGCCGCTGGCAGCGCGCGCTGTGCGACCTGGCGGTCCATCAGCTCGACGACCTCGGCGAGCACTTGGGCCAGCTCAAGGAAGGGATGCCGCCGGCCCCCGAGGAGCCCGACCTGCCGGCGGCCGCCCCCGAGGCCGGACCCGAGGCCCAGCAGACCCGGGTGGGCAGCGCCGAATGGAACCTGCTCACCGACGAGGTGACCTGGTCCGAGGAGCTCTTCCAGATCTTCGGGCGCTCGCCCGAGAGCGGCCCACTCCCCCTCGACGAGCTCGGCTCCACGCTCTTCGCCGAGGACCAGCCCCTGCTGACCTCGATGGTCACCGACTGCCTCGTCGACGGCAAGGCCATAGACGGCGAGTTCCGCATCGTGCGCGTCGACGGCTGCGTGCGCACCCTCCACATGCGCGGCGAACCCGTCCTCGACCCCGACGGCTGCACGGCCTCCATGTGGGCCGTGCTGCGGGACGTCAGCGAACTGCGGCGCAGCGAGCGGGCCGTCCGCGAGACCCGCGACTCCCTCCAGCGGCAGCGGCAGATCGCGCAGACCGAGCACCGGCTCGCGGTCGAACTCCAGGAAGCGGTGCTGCCCTCGTGGCGCGGCTCCCTGCGGTTCCCGCACGGCAGCACCGGCGCGCTCGACCTCGCCGCGCACTACCTTCCCTCCGCCACCAGCGCCCTGATCGGCGGCGACTGGTACGACGCGCTCGAACTCCCCGACGGCACCTCGATGCTGACGGTCGGCGACCTCACCGGACACGGCGTCACCGCCACCTCCGGCATGGCGATGATGCTGGGCGCCCTGCGCGGCATGGCGATGGCCGGCATCGAGCCCGGCCCCCTGATGGGCTGGCTCAACCAGCTGCTGGAGACCTCCGTGCAGCCCGCCCTCGGCAGCGCCGTGTGCTGCCGCTTCGACCCCGCCACCCGCACCCTGTCCTGGGCGCAGGCCGGCCACCCCGCGCCCCTGCTGTTCCGCGGCGGCTCCGGCCGTGCCCTCCAGCCGCCGGAGGGCGTGCTGCTGGGCGCCACCTCCGGAGCGGCGTACGGGCAGGCCGAGGAGCGCCTTGAGGTGGGCGACGTCCTGGTCCTGCACACCGACGGACTCTCCCCGCGCAGCATCGAGTTCAGCCGCACCGACGGCGCCGAACGCCTCATCGCGCTGGCGCCGCGCTTCACCGCCGCCCGCTCCGCGCAGGACTGCGTGCGGCTGGTGCTGGAGGAGTTCGGCGAGACCGGGCGCGAGGACGACGCCTGCGTACTGGTCGCCAGGATCGGCGCCTGAACGGGCCCACCGGCAGGGAACGCGAACACGGGGAACGGCCGGGACACGGGGAACGGCCGGGAGGGGCCGCGCCGACAGGCGCGGCCCCTCCGTCGTGTCCGGGTACGCCGGCCAGGCCCCGGCGCTCCCGGGCCGTTCCCGGGGCCCGTCCGCCGTGTCGGGCCCGTGGTGTCCTGCCGGACGGTGTGGCCGGGTCAGACCTCCGACGTGCGCGACGCGCGCGAGGGGCCGCGCGGCAGCGCCAGCTCGATCTCCTCGCGCAGGTCCTCGATCCGCGCGTACCCGGCGTACTGGCCCGTCAGCCGGTACATTTCCCGCAGCCGGTCCCAGGTGCGGTGCGAGGAGGTCTCGCCGATCGACACCAGCGCCAGCCGGGCGTACCGGTCCGCCTGCTCGGGGTCGTCGGCGATGAAGCAGGCCGAGGCCATCGAGATGTAGTCGAAGATCTGCGACCGCTGGTAGCCGGCCCCCCGCAGCCGCAGGGCCTCCTTGGCGTGCCGCTGGGCGATCGGCGCCGCCGACGGGTCGTGGTCGGCCAGCGTGCGGTAGGCCAGCGCCTGCATGCCGTGCATGTCGGCCTCGTCGAAGTGCTGCATCCAGCTCGGCGGCGTCACGTCGTCCTTGTCCGACACGAACAGCTCCTCGGCCTCGCCGAGGGTCCGCCGCATCGCCTGGCCCCGCCCCATCGCCGCCTGCGCCCAGGCCTCGATGGTGTGGAGCATGGCGCGGGTGCGCGGCAGGGTCTGCTCGCCCGCGCCGGACTGCGCCAGCTTCATCAGGTCGAGCGCCTCGTGCGGCTTGCCCAGGTGCACCATCTGGCGGGCGGCCCGGGACAGCGCCTCCCCGGCGCGGGGCCGGTCGCCGCCCTCGCGGGCGGCGTGCGCGGCGATGACGAAGTACTTCTGCGCGGTGGGTTCCAGGCCCACGTCGTGCGACATCCAGCCGGCGAGCACCGCCAGGTTGGCGGCCACGCCCCAGAGGCGGCGCTGGAGGTGGTCGGGGTGGCGGTAGGCGAGCATGCCTCCCACCTCGTTCAACTGGCCCACGACGGCCTTGCGCTGGAGTCCTCCACCCCGGGAGGCGTCCCAGGCGCGGAACACCTCCACGGAGCGTTCCAGCGCCTCGATCTCCTGGGAGCCGATGGGCGCCGCCTCGTAGCGGTCGAATCCCGCGGGATCGGCGTGGAGGGGGTCGGTGAAGCGGGGGGCGTCCGCCGTCAGGGCCGGGTCCCGGTGCAGCCAGTCGTACATGTGGCTGCTGAGGGCGGAGCCGGCGGTGAGTGCGGCGCCCGCGCCCATCAGTCCGCGTCGGTTGAGCATGAGGTCCATTCCCGTGAATTCGGTGAGGACCGCCGCTGTCCGCTCCGGCGCCCACGGGAGCCCGTCGGGGTTGTCCTTCGCCCCGCCCGGCTGCCGTCTGTTCGTACGCCCTGGTCTTGCGAACCCGAGGTCCTCGATGGTCACGACACGACCGAGTCGCTCGGTGAACAGGGCGGCCAGCACCGTCGGCACCGGTTCTCGCGGGGTCTCCCCCATGTCGATCCAGCGCCTCACCCGCGAGGTGTCGGTGGCAAGCTGGTGGTGGCCCATGGCCGCCGCCTGCCGGTTGACCATCCTCGCGAGTTCGCCCTTGGACCAGCCGGCCAGGCCGAACAGGTCGCTCAGGCGGGTGTTGGGTCCTCTGCTCACGTCAAGCCCCCAGGTTCTCGGCTGACTTGACACTAACCCCCGGTCAGGTGCCGAGCGACTATTCGCCAGGGTTCGCCAGGGTGCGCCAGATGGTACGCAACACCCGCGCGGGTGTCAGGTAAGAAGGCGCCTCCCCGACCCGGCCCGCAGCGACGGATCGGGTGGCACTCCCCAGGGTGCCGGCCGGTCCGTCAGGACCGGGGCGGGAAGGCGTACGCAACTCGTCGGCGCACGAAGGGATACGTATCCGTCATGTACGCAGCATCGTCCTCCGTGTCCGCCCCGACCCGGCCGCACCGCGCCTTCCAGGCGGGCGGCGGCCCCTACCTCGCCCCCGGCCGCCCCGCGGCCCCGGCGCAGGGCGCCGCCCCACTGCGGCGGATGCCGGGGACCGTGACGCAGCCGCTCAGCGGGAGAATCGACCTGTCCGGTCCCCAGGGGGCCCAACTGCGGGCCGCGCTGGCCTCGGTGCACCGGATCTGTCCGGAGTTCGCGCCGGTCCAGGTGCTGCGCCGCAGCGCGCGGTCGGTCCTGCTGGTGGGCACGACCGGGCGGACGACCGCGGTCGCCAAGGTTTTACTGGACCACTCGCCGGAGTGGACCGAGCGGTACCGGCACGAAATAGCTGCCTACCGCGCGTTCGTCCGGCATCGTCCGCCGGTACGGGTGCCGCGTCTGATCGCCGCCGACCCGGAGAACTGCACCCTGGTCGTGGAACGGATGCCCGGGCGGGTGGCGGCCCTGCAGCGGCATCCGGTGGAGGCTCCGCCGCGGGCCGACGTGCGGGCCGCGCTGGGTGCGGTGGTCCGGGTGAACCAGTGGCGGCCGCCGGCCGAGCTGTTCGGGCGTCCGCTGGACTACGCCTCCCGGATCGCCCGGTACCACGAGCTGGGGCTGCTGACCGACCGGGATCTGGGTGACCTGCAGAAGCTCCTGCACGGGCTGGCGCTGGCCGGGCCCGGCGGGCGGCTGCCGCGCCAGTTCAACCACGGCGACGCGCTGCTGTCGAACCTGCTGCTGTCGCCCGCGGGGCCGGTGCTGCTCGACTGGGAGCACGCGGGCTGGTACCTGCCCGGGTACGACCTGGCGACGCTGTGGACGGTCCTCGGGGACGCTCCGGCGGCCCGGCGGCAGATCAGCCAGCTGGCGCAGTCGGCGGGCCCGCTGTCGCGGGACGCGTTCCTGGTGAACCTGATGCTGGTGCTGACCCGGGAGATCCGTACGTACGAGCTGGCGGTGCAGCGGTCGATGGCGGGGGCGCCCGGCGGGACGGGGGCGCTGTCGTCCGGCGAGGAGCAGCGGCTGCTGCTGCGCAGGCTGCACGACGACTGCGGGATGGCCCGCAGGGCGGTGCGGGCGGCGGTCGGCACGCGCTGACGCCGGCTCGTCCGCGGGCGGCGGGGAGGGCCGTACGGGCCGCGGGCGGTTGCACGAGCGAAATCCCGTGGTGTGTCCACCGAGTGGGCGCGCCACGGGATTTCGCGTTGTGCGGGGGGTGGCGGAGCGGGTGCGGGGGTGGCGTGCGGGTGGGTGCCGTAGCGGCGTATGCCTTGACATCGCATGACCCCGCGAGCACCTTTCTGACGCCGCATCAGCACCGAACTCCCCCGCCCGTCCTCATCTTCGGAGCTGCCCATGTCCGCACGTGCCTCCCGCCCCTCCCGCCGTGCCGTGCTCGCCGGTACGGGTGCCGGGGTCCTCGCGGCCGGTCTGCCGGCCGCCGCCGCCCATGCGGACGACGCTCCGGTGCTCGGCGAGTACGACGTGGTGGTGGTCGGTTCCGGGGCGGCCGGGATGACGGCCGCGCTGACCGCGGCGAAGCGCGGCCTGAGCTGCGTGGTGGTCGAGAAGGCGGCCACCTTCGGGGGTTCCGCGGCGCGGTCGGGCGCGGGCATCTGGCTGCCGAACAACAGCGTGATCCTGGCGGCCGGGGTGCCTGACACGCCGGCGAAGGCCGCGACGTACCTGGCGGCCGTGGTGGGTCCCGAGGTGCCGGCGGACCGGCAGCGGGCGTTCCTGGACCACGGGCCGCGGATGCTGGACTTCGTGATGGCCAACAGTCCGCTGAAGTTCCGGTACATGGAGGGCTACAGCGACTACTACCCGAACCTGCCGGGCGGTCTGCCGGGCGGCCGGTCCATCGAGCCGGACCAGCTCGACGGGAACGTCCTGGGCGCCGAACTGGCGCGGCTGAACCCGCCGTACATGCCGGTGCCCGCCGGGATGGTGGTGTTCAGCTCCGACTACAAGTGGCTGACGCTGGCCGCGGTGAACGCGAAGGGCCTGGCGGTGTCCACGGAGTGCCTGGCGCGCGGGACGAAGGCGGCGCTGTGCGGGGAGAAGCCGCTCACCATGGGGCAGGCGCTGGCCGCGGGGCTGCGGGCCGGGCTCCAGCGGGCGGGGGTGCCGGTGTGGCTGGAGACCCCGCTGACGGACCTGGTGAAGGACGTCTCCGGGACGGTGACGGGGGTGGTGGTCGAGCGGAACGGCGCGCGGGGGGTCGTACGGGCCCGGCGGGGCGTGGTGGTCGGTTCCGGGGGCTTCGAGCACAACGCGGCGATGCGCGCCCAGTACCAGCAGCAGCCGATCGGCACGGCGTGGACGGTGGGCGCCAGGGAGAACACGGGTGACGGGATCCGGGCCGGGGAGCGGGCGGGGGCGGCGCTGGGTCTGATGGAGGACGCCTGGTGGGGCCCCGCGATCCCGCTGCCGGGCGAGCCGTACTTCTGCCTGGCCGAGCGGACGCTGCCCGGGGGGCTGATCGTGAACCAGGCGGGGGCGCGGTTCGTGAACGAGGCGGCGCCGTACAGCGACGTGGTGCACGTGATGTACGAGAAGGACCGTACGTCGCGGCACATCCCGGCGTGGCTGATCGTGGATCAGAACTACCGGAACAAGTACCTGTTCAAGGACGTGGCGCCGGCGTTCGTGTTCCCCGACGCGTGGTACGAGTCGGGGGCGGTGGCGAAGGCGTGGACCTTCGACGCGCTGGCGGAGAGGATCGGGGTGCCGGCGGGGGCGCTGCGTTCCACGGTCAACCGGTTCAACGGGCAGGCGTGGACGGGGACGGACACGGACTACCGGCGGGGCGACACGGCGTACGACCACTACTACACGGACCCGGGGGTGCACCCGAACTCGTGTCTGGCGCCGCTGTGGGCGCCGCCGTTCTACGCGTTCAAGATCGTGCCGGGTGACCTGGGCACCAAGGGCGGGATGGTGACGGACGCGCGGGCGCGGGTGCTGCGGGCGGACGGCTCGGTGATCCGGGGGCTGTACGCGGCGGGGAACGCGAGCGCGGCGGTGATGGGGCACAGCTACGCGGGGGCGGGTTCGACGATCGGTCCCGCGATGACCTTCGGCTACATCGCGGCGAACGACATCGCGGGGGCGTAGCCGGTACGGGTTCCGGCGGGGCGGGGCCCGGGGGGCGGGGTGCCGGGGGGCGGGGTGCGGCGGGGGCGGGGTGCGGCGGGGGCTGTGCGGCGTCCCCGCCGGACCCTTGTGCGGCCGGGCTCAGCCCTGCTGGAACAGTTCCGCGGGGAGCGGCTTGAGCAGCGCGTACAGGTCGTCGGTGATCGGCCGGTCCCAGCTGGCGATGGTGACGAGGACGTTGTCGCTGCGGTCGAACTGGACGCAGGAGATGCGGCTCTCGGAGAGCTTGATGCGGCGGACGATCAGGAGGTTGTCGCCCTGCATGACGGGGACGTCCTCGGTGCCGGTGACCTCGACGTCCTCGTCGTTCTCCAGGGCGGCCAGGAGCTGGGTCACCTCGAAGGGGACCTGGCGGTCGGCGAGCTCGCGGGCGGGTGATCCCTCGGGGAGGTTGCCGATGATCATCGCGGGGCCGCGGCCGCCGAAGAGGTCGTAGCGGAGGAAGACACCCTGGCAGCTGCCGTCGGCCGCCGGCAGCAGGCCGGCTCCGAGGTTGCCAGGCCAGTCCCCCGGGTCCATGGCCAGGACGTCGAAGTCCGGGCCCGCGGGTGTGGCGGCGCTGCGGCGGCGGAGGAAGGACATGCGGCCATGGTACGTGCCGGAGGGTGGTTTCCGGGTGCCGGGTGGGGTTCCGGGGCCCCCGGGGGCCGGGGCGGGCGGCGGGGGTGGCGCGGGGGCCCGCTCAGAGGGTGTCGTGGAGGGCTTCGGCGAGTCCGGCGCGGTCGGTGCCGAGCTTGCGGTAGACGCCGGAGAGCAGGCGGGCCACGGTGGCCTCGTCTGTGTCCAGGGCGGCGGTCAGCTCGGCCGTGGTGGCGCCGCGGGCGGCGAGGCGGGCGGCCCGGTCCTCGCGGACGGTGAGCTCGGGTACGGCGCGGGCGGCGGGCAGGGGGCTCTGGCCGGCGGCGGTGAGCGCGGCGCGGGCCTGGTCGGCGAGGCCGTCGGCGCCGCATTCGACGGCGGTCTCCAGCCCTTCGGCCAGGAGGCGTACGGCCCCGGGGTCCTGGCCGGTGCTGCGGAGCTCGGCGCCGAGCGCCACCTGGGCGCAGGCGAGCTCGTATCCGGCGGGTGAGGCGGCCAGCCACTGGACGGCCTCTTCCAGGAGTTTCACCCGGTCGGTGCCGGTGGTGACCTCGGCGGCCATGCGCAGGGCCTGGCCGACGGCGGAGGGGGCGCCGAAGCCGCGGGCGCGGCGGACGGCCTCGGCGGCGAGTTCGGCGGCCCGGTCGGGCTCCCGGTCGGCGAGGGCGCGGGCGAGGTGCAGCTGCCAGGGGCACCAGGAGGGGTTCTGGATGCCGCGGGGGGTGAGGCGGCGGCCGACGGCCTCCAGCTCGGCGGCCGCGGCGGTGCGGTCTCCGGCGGCGAGGAGCAGTTCGGCGTGGACCGTCTGGCTGTCGGGGAAGACGACGGCGGCGGGGAAGGGCGCCCCGAAGGAGTGGCGGGCGGCGAGTTCGCGTGCCTCGTCGAGGCGGCCGCGGGCGAGCAGGACCTCGATGAGGATGGTCACGGCGTACCACATCACGGGGGTGCCGGGGCCGACGCGTTCGGCGAGGCGGAGGCCGGCGCGGCCGTACTCCTCGGCGTCGACGAGGCGGCCGCGGCGGTAGCGGATGTACGCGAGGAGGCTGTTCGCGAAGGAGAGGTGGGCGCCGCGCCAGCCCTGGCGCTCGAACTCGGCGGTGCCGGCGGCGAACAGTTCCTCGGCGCGGCCGGGCCGGTCGGCGTACATGTGGGTGAGGGCGGTGAGGACCGGCACTTCGAAGCCGCGGTCCGCGTAGGCCCAGCTGAACTCGGTGCCCAGCGCCCGCTGGGCGTGGTGCAGGACGGTCTCGGCGGGTTCGCCGCGGAGGGTGGCGTCCCAGGCGCGGAGTCCGATGACGTAGCGCTCGGTGAGGTCGCGGCCGGTGAGGCGGTCGGCGAGCCGGGCGAGGCGGCGGGAGCGGGCGGGCGAGTCGGGCTCGTCGGCGCGGAAGGCGTCCCACATGAACTGCTCGGACTGGAGGCGCAGCCGGGTGCGGGGGTCGGTGGTGTGCCGGATCTCGTGGCCGAGGGTCTCGGAGGCCTCGGCGAGGCGGTCGCTGTGGGCGAGGACCTGGGCGAGGCGGATGACGATGCCCTGGCGGAGCGCGGGGTTCTCGACGGGTTCGGCGAGGGCGGCGCGCAGGTGGTTGACGGTGGTGGCGGGTTCGGTGAGGAGGGAGGCGCAGCCGAGTTCGAAGAGGACGGCGGCGCGGTCGTCGAAGGAGGGGGGTTCGCGCAGGGCGCGGGCGAGCTGGCGGCGGGCGGCGTCGGGGGCGCCGGCGCGGAGGTTCTCGCGGGCGGCCTCGCGGAGCAGGGCGACGACGCGGTCGTCGCCTTCGGGGTGGGTTTCCAGGAGGTGGCGGGCGGCGGCGGTGGCGCCGAGGCCGCCGTCGGCGACGGCGGTGGCGGCCTGGCCGTGGAGGGCGACGCGGACGGCGTCGGGGATGGCGCGGTAGAGGGCGGTGGCGATGAGGGGGTGGACGAATTCGAGGCGGTCGTCGCCGGTGGTGGCGCCGGAGAGGATACGGGCGTCCCGCAGCCGGTCGGTGGCGTCGGCGGCCTCCTCGGTTCCGAGGCCGGCGACGCGGGCGGCGAGGTCCTGGGGGATGGCGATGCCGAGGACGGCGCAGGCCCAGGCGAAGCGGACGGTGGAGGGGCCGAGGCGTTCGAGGCGGGCGACGAGGCCGCTGCCGCGCTGGGCGGCGGCGAGGTCGCGCAGGAGGGGGGCGCTGGAGCCGGTGGGGGCGAGTTTGCGGTCGTGCACCTTGGCGACGAGTTCGACGGCCTCGAAGGGGTTGCCCTCGGTGACGGACCAGGCCTCCTGGCAGAAGGCGTCGTCGGCGTCGGGGCCGACGGTCTGGCGGACGAGGGCGCCGACGGCTTCGGGGCTGAGGGGTTCGAGGCCGAGGGCGCGCTGTCCGGACCGGCCGGGCAGGGAGCGGAAGGTGTCGGCGTCCGGGGGGAGTTCGTCGGGCCGGTAGGCGACGACGAGGAGGAGCGGGAGGTGTTCGGTGCGGGGGGCGAACGCGGCGAGCCAGCCGAGGGATTCGGGGTCGGCCCAGTGGGCGTCGTCGAAGACGAGGACCATGGGGGCGCGCTGGACGGCGAGGTGGGTGAGGACCCAGTCGAGGCCGTCGCGGAGGCCCTGGGGGTCGGGGGGTGCGCCGTGCTGGGGGGCGCAGAGGCCGAGGGCGGGGCCGACGATGGTGTACCAGCTGCCGAGGGTGGTGCGGAGTTCGGCTTCGGTCCGGTCGGCGAGCTGGGGCTGGATGAGCTGCCGGGCGACGTGGAAGGCGCTGCCCTGTTCCTGTTCGCCGCCGCGGGCGGAGAGGACGGTGCAGCCGTGGGCGTGGGCGCGGCGGCGCACTTCCGCGAGGAGGGTGGTCTTGCCGAGTCCGGCGGGCGCGGCGAAGGCGAGGAGGGCGCCGGTGGGTGCGCCGTCGGTGCCGAGGAGCTGGTCCAGCGCCTCGTCCACGGTGGCCAGTTCGGCCTCGCGTTCGAATAGTGCCCGTCGGAAGCGGCTCGTGTGCTGCGTCATCGTGGTACCCCCCACGCCGGGTCGTGCGCCGGTGCGCCCGACACGCGGGCTGTTCAGGTGGTTCAGCGTACGCGCGTGGGGGCTCGGGGGGAGCCCGCTGTCGCGGAATGATCTGATCTTCTTTCGGGCGGGTCGCCGGCGGGTCGTTCGTGGAGCCTTCGGGGAGCGTTCGCGGCGGCACCCACCGGGTCGCCGCCGGGCGCGTACGCGGGCCGTCCGCTGGTGGGAGCCGTGGGGCTACGGGGTGGAGCGTGCCGCGAGGGCTTCGAGGACGCGGACGGCCTCGGCGGCGCGGTCGGCGGGTACGAACAGGTGATCGTGGTGGTACCCGGCGATGACGTTGCAGCTGATTCCGGCGGTGGCGAGTTCGCGGGCGAAGGCGCCGGTGAGGCCGACGGCGTCGAGGGCGGAGTGGACGCGCAGGGTGATCCAGCCGGCCACGTAGTCGTAGGGCAGCTTCTCCTCGTCGGCCTCGGCCCGGGGCAGGACGAGGGTGAGGCCCTCGTCCTCGCGGACGGTGGCCACGGGGTGGGTGCCGGGGGGTACGGCCCTGCCGGGGATGGTGCAGAAGACGTACTGGCCGGGGTGGAGTTCGGGGCGCATGCCGCCGAGGAGGGTGGTCAGGTCGCGTTCGCCGCTCATGGCGGGCAGCCTACGCGCGGGCGGGGTGTTCGCTGAGGAGGCGGGCGTAGCGGTCGAGGTCGACGTTGCCGCCGGAGACGATGACGCCCACGCGGGCGCCGCGCAGTCCGTCGGCCATGGTGCGCAGGGCGGCGAGGCCGAGGCAGCCGGTGGGCTCGACGACCAGCTTGAGGTAGGTGGCGAACAGCCGCATGCAATCCACGAGTTGGTCGTCGGTGGCGGTGACGACCTCGGGCCGCTCGCGGGACAGGATCGCGAAGGGGAGTTCGCCGAGGTGCTGGGTCTGGGCTCCGTCGGCGATGGTCTTCGGGGTGTCGATGTGGACGATGCGGCCCTCGGCGAGGGAGCGCTGCGCGTCGTTGCCGGCCTCGGGTTCGACGCCGACGAGCCGGCAGGCGGGGGCCAGGGCGCGGGCGGCGAGGGTGGTGCCGGAGAACAGGCCGCCGCCCCCGAGGGGCACGAAGAGGGCGTCCAGGGGACCGGTCTCCTCCAGGAGTTCCTTCGCGGCGGTGCCCTGGCCGGCGATGATGTCGGGGTGGTCGTACGGGGGGATGAGGGTGAGCCCCTGCTCCGCGGCGAGGGCGCGGCCGATCTCCTCGCGGTCCTCGGTGTAGCGGTCGTACGTGACGATCCGTCCGCCGTAGCCGCGGGTGGCGGCCACCTTGGCGGCCGGGGCGTCGTGGGGCATCACGATGGTGGCCGGTACGGACAGCAGGCGGGCGGCGAGGGCGATGGCCTGCGCGTGGTTGCCCGAGGAGTAGGCGACGACGCCGGCTGCGCGCCGGTCGGGGGTGAGGCGGGAGAGGGCGTTGAAGGCGCCGCGGAACTTGAAGGCGCCCATGCGCTGGAGGTTCTCGCACTTGAACACCACGTCGAGGCCCAGCTGTTCGTTGACGAGCCGGGAGCGGAGCACGGGGGTGCGGTGGGCGTGTCCTGCGATGCGCTCGGCGGCGGCCGCCACGTCGTCGTAGGTGGGAACCGCGGCCATGGGAGGCCCCTTCCGTCACCGGCCCGCCGGGCCTGTCCGGCGGCGCCTCATCCTGGTCCTGGTCCTGGTCCTGGTCCTGCTGTCGGTGCTCGTACCGGTCCTGCGTCGTGTCCGCCGGTCTTCGTGGGTCAGTCTTCTAGCGGTCTTCCCGTACGACAACTTCATCCCACTGCGCCACATCGCGGAGCGGACCAACTGCGTCGTCCGGTGGACGGAGTACGACCGGGGCGGCCACTTCGCCGCCCTGGAGGTCCCGGACCTGCTGGTCGCGGACGTCCGGGCTTTCTTCGCCGGCCTGGCCGCCGGCCCGGCGGGGCCCCGGTGACCGCCGGGGCGCCCGCCGGGGCGCGGGGCGGGCCGTTCGACGCGGTGCTGTGCGACCTCGACGGCGTGATCCGCTTCTACGAGGAGGACGGCATCGGCGCTCTGGAGCGGGCCGCCGGCCTCCCCGAGGGCACCACCGCCTCCGTGGCGTTCTCGCCCGAGGTCGACCTGCCCCTGCTGCTGGGCCGGATCACGCGGGAGGAGTGGGCCGACGCCATCGCGCGGCACGTGCCGGGGGAGCTGGCACGGGCCTTCGCGTACGCGCCCTCCCGGATCGACCCCGAGGTCGTGGCGCTGCTGCGGGCCTCGCGTGCGGTGCGCCCGCTGGTGCTGGTCACGAACGCCACGCCCTGGCTGCGCGAGGACCTGGCCGCCCTGGGCATCGACGACCTCGCGCACGCGGTGGTCAGCAGCGCGGAGGTGGGCGTGGCCAAGCCGGATCCCGAGATCTACGCCATCGCCCTGGCGCGGGCCGGCGTACCGGCCGGGCGGTGCCTGTTCGTGGACGACCGCGAGGAGAACGTCGAGGCGGCCGTGCGGGCGGGGATGACCGGGCTGCACTACCGCGAGGCGGCGGACCTGGCCGGGCTGCTGGCGTGAGGGTCGCCGCGCGGCCGCCGGGGTGACCGGCGCAGGCCGGTTGCCCGGCCGACGGGCACGGCGCGCCCGGCCTCCTTCCGGGGAGCCGGCGCACCGCGCCCGGTGCTACGGGGCCGCCGGTCAGGAGTCCGCCACGGCCTCCAGCGGGCGCAGGCCCGCGGCGCGGCGGGCCGGGACGGCCGCGGCGAGCGCGCCGATCACCAGGGAGGCCAGGCACACCATGAGCAGGGTTCCCCAGGGCAGGGACGGCGAGTAGTGCTCCAGCGCGCCGCTCGCCAGGGGCGCGACCGCCCAGGCGCAGACCAGACCGCCCGTCAGACCGAGGAGCGTGCCGTACGCGGCGACCGTGACCGCCTCCAGCCTGATCATGCGGCGGACGCCGGCCCGGTCCATGCCGAGGGCACGCAGGGCACCGATCTCGCGGGTGCGTTCCGCGACCGAGACGGCCAGGGTGTTGACGATGCCGAGCGCGGAGATCACCAGGCCGATGCCGAGCATCCCGTACATGACGTCCAGCAGGTCGCCCATGCTGCCGGCGGCCTCGTCGACAAGGGCCCGGCGGTCCTGGACCTTCAGGAGCGGGCTGTCGCCGACCGCGGCGCGCAGCCGGTCCTCGGTCGTCGCCGAGACCGCACCGGCGTCGGTGCGTACCAGGAGCCGCTGGACGGAGCCGGGCCTGAAGGCCTGGCGCGCGACCTCGGAGCGGGCGCCGAGCGCGTCCTGGGCGACCGGGTTGTCCTGGTAGACGCCGACGACCGTGTACGTCCTGGCCTCCTGGCGGAAGCCGATGCTCGCGGTGAGGGTGCCGCCGGTGGCCAGGCCGTTGGCGCGGGCCAGGCTCTCGGAGACCGCGATGCGGCCGGGTCCGAGGCCGTCGGCCGAGCCGCTGCGGAAGCGGAGCTTCATGACCTGGCCGACGGTGCCGGGGTCGACGCCGGAGATCTGCCGGACGAGGCCGCCGACGACGAGGTTCGAGTCGCTGACCGGGCTCGCGGTGCGTACACCGGGTACGCCGGCCACCCGCCCGACGGCCGCCGGGTCCACGCCGGTGGTGGGGGTGCGGGAGGCGATCACGTAGTCGGCGGCGAGGCCGGCTGCGGCCTGGCGGTCGAGGGCCTGGCCGGCCGAGTGTCCGATGACCGCGAGCCCGGCGACGAGGGCGGTGCTGGTCAGGAGGGTGGCGGCGGTGGCCGCGGTGCGGCGCGGGTCGCGCAGCGCGTTCTCCCGGGCGAGCCGGCCGGTGATCCCGAAGCGGCCGGTCAGGCGCCCGGTGAGGCGGATCACGGGGGCCGCGAGGGTCGGCGCGAGGACGATCAGGCCGGCCGTGAAGAGGCCGCAGCCGAGCATCGCGGCGTTCAGGTTGTCGGCGGAGGCGTCCTCGGCTCCGGAGAGGGAGACCAGCCGGGCGCCGCCGAGCACGAGGAGGGCGAGGCCGGTCGCGGCCCGGACCCGGGAGCGGGCGGCGGACGGCGGCTGTCCGACGGTGCGCAGCGCCTCGACGGGCGCGATCCGTGCCGCGCGGCGGGACGGCAGCCAGGCGGCGAGGAGCGTGACGCCGACGCCCACGCCGAGCGCTGCGGCGACGGCGTCGGGGCCGATGACCAGCGGGCCCTCGGGCAGGGTGTTGCCGGCCGTGCTCAGAACGGTCGGCAGGGCCGCGGCGATGCCGAGGCCGAGCACGAATCCGGCGGCCGAGGCGACGAGTCCGACCAGGAGCGCTTCGAGCAGGACGGTTCGGGCGACCTGGCGGCGGGACGCTCCGACGGCCCGCAGCAGCGCGATGTCGCGGGTGCGCCGGGCCACGGCCATGGTGAAGGTGTTGACGATCAGGAACGAGGCGATGAAGAGCGAGACGCCGGCGAAGACCAGCGGGACCTTCTCGTAGCCGCGGGTGAGGGTGTCCACGAGGACGGCCTGCTGCCGGGCCTGCGCGGTGCCGGTGGTGGCCTCGGCGCGGCCGGCCGGAAGCGCTTCGGAGACCCGGCGGGCGAGTTCGTACTGGTCGGTGCCGGGCGCGGCGGTCAGGTCGATGGCGGTGTAGCGGCCCGGGGCGGCGAACAGTGTCTGGGCGGTGGCCTTGTCGAACAGGGCGAGGGTGCCGCCGGCCGTGACCCGCGGTTCGGTGGTGGTGACGATGCCGACGAGCCGCTTGTGCAGGACCGGCCCGTCGACGGCGAGCGTGACGGTGTCCCCGACGGTGAGCCCGCCGGCGGCCGCGGTGGCGCGGTCCAGGGCCAGTTCGCCGGCGTTCCGCGGGGCGCGGCCCTCGACGAGGGGGTAGCGGTCGTCGGTGCCGTCCTTGCCCGGTACGTAGCCGGCTGCCAGGTTGGCGCCGGTGCGGATCCGCAGCGGGGCGCGGTCGGCACCGTTCAGGACCGCGGCGCCGTCGGCGGAGGGCCGTACCGCGGCGACGCCGGGCACGGCGGCGAGCTTCCGGGCAAGCGCGTCGTCCAGGGCGCTGCCCCCCGGATCGGCGCCGGGCTCGGGGTCCTTCGAGGTGACGGTCACGGCGATGCCGGCGAAGTTCCGGGACTCGGCGGCGCGGTGGGCCTCGGCGGTGGTGTCGGCGAACACGAGGGTGCCGCTGACCAGGGCGACGCCGAGGCACACCGCGAGGACGGTCATGAGCTGGCGCGCCTTGTGCGCGAGCAGGTTGCGCAGGGCTGTCTTCAGCATGGGTGCTTTCCTGGGATTCAGCCGCGCGTGCGGGGGTCGATGTTCTTCATCAGGTCCAGCACCCGGTCGGGGGTGGGGTGGGACATCTCGTCGACGAGGCGGCCGTCGGAGAGGAACACCACGCGGTCGGCGTACCCGGCGGCGACGGGGTCGTGGGTGACCATGACGACGGTCTGGCCGAGTTCGCGCACGGAGTCGCGGAGAAAGCCCAGCACCTCCGCACCGGAGCGCGAGTCGAGGTTGCCGGTGGGCTCGTCGCCGAAGACGATCGCGGGCTGCGACGCCAGGGCGCGGGCCACGGCGACGCGCTGCTGCTGGCCGCCGGAGAGCTGGGCCGGCCGGTGGTCCAGGCGCTGGGACAGGCCGACCATGGCGACGACCCGGTCCAGCCACCGCCGGTCGGGCGTGCGGCCGGCGAGGTCCATGGGGAGCGTGATGTTCTCCAGGGCGGTCAGGGTGGGCATGAGGTTGAACGCCTGGAAGACGAAGCCGATCCGGTCGCGGCGCAGCCGGGTGAGCCGGCGGTCGTCGAGGGTGGCGAGTTCGGTGGTGCCGATGCGGACGGAGCCGGAGGTGGCCGGGTCGAGGCCGGCGACGCAGTGCATCAGGGTGGACTTGCCGCAGCCCGAGGGACCCATGATCGCGGTGAACTCGCCCTCCTTGAAGGAGATGCTGACGCGGTCCAGGGCGACGACGCGGGTGTCCCCGGTGCCGTAGACCTTCGACAGGTCGGTGGTGGCGGCGGCGATCCCGGGTGTCGGGTGCGGCGGGTGCGGGGCGAAGGCGCCGACGGTCACGGGGACTCCTCTTCGGGTGTGCGGTGGGTGCACGTCGAAGGGTGTCGGGGGGACGTATCCGGGCCTGGGCAGCCGTGTATCGCCGGGTGCTCGGCTGTGCAGCGGTTGTGCGGCTGGTCAGGGCCGGGGGTGAAGCCGGCCGGGGAGGAAGCCGACCAAGGGTGAGCCCATTCGGGGCCACGCACCTCGTTGCCGCCGCCTCGTGGTGTGTGGGGGAGCCTCTTGACCCGCCATGGCAGGCTGGTCCGGAGGCAGGCCCGGGCCTGGGGTGGCCGAAGGCCAGGGCGAAGCCCCAAAGCCCCAGGGGTGGGCCTGCCGCTGGGGGTACCTCCCAGCGGTAGCTGGGGGAGGCCTGCAGGCCATGGCGGGTCAAGAGGCGAGGGGACCCGCACACCACGAGGCGGCCCCCGGACACCCAGGCAGCACCACAAGGCGGCCCCCGGCCGACCGTCAGGCCGGCAGCGTCAAGGTGGCCACCGCCCCGCCGCCCCGGCGTTGTGTCCAGCCCGACACCCAGGCACCACAAGGCGGCCCCCGGCCGACCGTCAGGCCGGCAGCGTCAAGGTGGCCACGGCGCCGCCGTCCCCGGCATTCTCCAGGCGCAGTTCGGCCCCGAGCACCGCGGCCTGGCCCAGGGCGATGGTGAGGCCCAGGCCGTGCCCGGTGCCCCGCTCCTCGGCGCCGGTGTGGAAGCGGCGCGGGCCGTCGCGCAGCAGCTGCTCGGGGTAGCCGGGGCCGTGGTCGCGCACGACGACGGTGCGGCCCCCGACGGTGACCCGCACCGGGGTGCCGCCGTGCCGGTGGGCGTTGACGACGAGGTTGCCCACGATCCGCTCCAGGCGGCGCGGGTCGGTCTCGACGATCTCACCGTCCACCCCGCCAGGTCCCGTCACCGTGACCTCGGTGGGAAGTCCGGTCCGGGCCACGGCCTCGGCGACCACGGCGCCGAGCGGCACCCGGGCGCGTACGGGCCGCTCGGCGCCGGCGTCCAGGCGGGAGATCTCCAGCAGGTCCTCGACCAGGCCGCGCAGGTCCCGTACCCGGGCCCGCAGGAGGTCCTCGGTCTCGCCCGGCGGCAGCAGGTCGGCGGCGGCGAGCAGGCCGCCGACGGGGGTGCGCAGTTCGTGGGCGACGTCGGCGGTGAAGCGGCGCTCGGTGCGCAGCCGCCGGCTGAGGCTGTCGGCCATGAGGTCGACGGTGGCGGCGATCTCGGCCACCTCGTCGCCGCCCTTGACGGGTCCGGTCCTGGCGTCGAGGTCGCCGGCGGAGATCCGGCCCGCCGTCTCGGAGACCGCCCGCAGCCGGCGGGCGAGCAGGCCGGCCCCGTACGCCGAGAGGGGGACGGCGGCGGCGAGTGCGACCAGCGAGGCGACCGCCACGGTGAGGTCGAGGCGGCGCAGGTTGTGGAGTTCCGGGTTGATGTTGACCTGGACGGCGAGCACCGGGCTGCCCGGGCCGCCGGTCCGCTGCGCGGCCCAGACGGTCGGCCCGCTGTTCCCGTCGACGGTCTCGTCGACGGCGGTGTGCCGCTCCGCGTCGGCGGGCCGGCGCAGGGCGGCGGGGAGGTCGTCCGGGTCGAGTTCGGCGCCGCCGGAGAGGGTTCCGGTGCGCCGGTAGACGTCCATGGCCGAGTACACGCCGTTGAAGGCCTCCCGCTCCGCACGCTCCCGGATGTCCTGGGCGGTCCACAGGTGCACCAGGACACCGACGGCCGCCGCGACGAGGCAGGCCGTGGCCGTTGCGAGTGCGGCGATCTTCCAGCGGAGGGAGGCGCGGCGGCGCCGCGGCCCGTACGCGCCCACGGCGGTCAGCGCCTGAGCTTGTAGCCGAAGCCGCGGACCGTCTCGATGCGGTCCCGGCCGAGTTTCCTGCGCAGCCGCTGTACGCACAGGTCCACCACCCGGCTGTCGCCGTCCCAGCCGTACTCCCAGACGTTGCGCAGCAGGGTGTGGCGCTCCAGGACGACGCCGGGGTGGGCGGCGAACTCCAGCAGCAGCTTCAGCTCGGTCGGGGTGAGCGCGACGGGCTGCCCGGCGACGGACACCTCCATGCCGGCGGTGTCGACGGTGAGGTCCCCGAACTCCAGCAGGTCGCCCCCGGGCGGAGCCGCGTCACCCGGGGCCCGTCCGGGTGCGGGGGCGGGGGCGTAGGTGGCGCGCCTGAGGAGCGAGCGGATGCGGGCCACGAGGACGTAGGTGTCCACGGGTTTGACCACGTAGTCGTCGGCGCCGGACTCCAGGCCGGCGACCACGTCGAGGCCGTCGCCGCGGGCGGACATCATCAGCACCGGGACCAGGCTGGTCTCGCGGACCCGGCGGCACAGGCCGATGCCGTCCAGGCCGGGCAGCATCACGTCCAGGATCAGCAGGTCGAAGGGGTGCTCGCGGAAGAGTTCCAGCCCGGTGAGCCCGTCGGCGGCGGCCTGTACCTCGTACCCGTAGCGCTCCAGCGCGACGGCGAAGGACCGGCGCATCAGGTCGTCGTCCTCGACCAGCAGCACGCGTACGGGAGGGGCCGGGGCCGGGGTGGGTGAGGACATGGAAGGAACGATAGGGCAGGTCCCGGACGTGCTCCGCCCGTCGTGGGGCGGGGCGGTACGGGCTGATGGGCGACCGAGCGCCCGCTGATACACGACGGATACGAAGGCCCGGGCGCCGGAGGCCGCGGGGGGCCGCCGGGGGTCCGCCCCGGAAGTGCACCCGCCGGGCGGCGCGCCACCTCGGCGCGCGTGACCGCGTGACGGTGCCTACGCTTGACGGGTCACCGCCGGGCACGGGAGGGGGCACCCCGCGAAGCGGGCGGCGGTCCGACTTCCCACGGCAACGGATCCGGAAGGCAGCTCCGTCATGGCCACTGCACCTGAGTTCGACACACCCGTCCTCGACACGATCGCCGCGATGACGATCGACTCGATCGAGCACTGCCACATGGACCAGCACACGCTGATCCTCAGCCGCATCGCCGCGCTCGTGGCCATGGACGCACCGGCCATCTCGTACCTGGCGCACATCGACCCCGCGGCGAAGGCCGGGTTCACCGTCGAGCAGCTCCAGGACCTGCTCGTCGCGATCGCACCCGTCGTGGGCACCGCACGCGTGATGTCCGCGGCCGGCCACATCGCCCAGGCCTTCGGCGTCGCCCTCGCACTCGCGGAGAGCGACGCCGAGGCCATCGCCCAGGCGGAGGCCGCACGCCGCACGACCTGAGGGCGCGACCGGGCGCCTTGCGCCAGCCCAGCCCAGGGCAGACCAGCCCAGCCAGCCAGCCCAGGGCAGACCAGGCCGGCCAGCCAGCCCAGACCGAATCAGATCCGACCGGAACGAACCGAACGGATCACGTCACGTCAGGTCGAACTCGCCTTCCTGAGCGCCCCGTACGAAGGCACGCCATTCGTCCGGGGCGAAGATCAGCGACGGGCTCTCGGGCCGCTCGCTGTTGCGGAGGGCGATGAAGCCCTCGACGAACGCGATCTGGACGTCGCCGGCGCCCTGACTGCCGGACTGCCAGCGCGCGTTGCTCAGGTCCAGCTCCGGCTTGCCCCACCCGGTCAGCGGCTGCGTGGTCATGCTGGCTCCCTCCGGTCGCGTCGTCCCGGGGGTCAGGGTAGCGAGCGGGTCCGGCGGCGGACAGGCCGCCGCCGGACACCTCACGCGCACCGGCCGGTCTCAGCTCGTGGGCTGCTCCGAACCCACCAGCCACATCGAGAAGAACTGAGCGCCGCCGCCGTACGCGTGGCCCATCGCCCGTCGCGCCCCGTCCACCTGGTGTTCGCCGGCCCGGCCGCGGACCTGGAGGGCGGCCTCGGCGAAGCGGATCATGCCGGAGGCGCCGATCGGGTTGGTGGAGAGCACGCCGCCGGACGGGTTGACCGGCAGGTCGCCGTCGAGTTCGGTGACCCCGGACTCGGTGAGCTTCCAGCCTTCGCCCTCCTCGGCGAAGCCGAGGTTCTCCAGCCACATCGGTTCGTACCAGGAGAACGGCACGTACATCTCGACCGCGTCGATCTGGCGGCGCGGGTCGGTGACGCCGGCCTGCCGGTAGACGTCCGCGGCACAGTCCTTGCCGGCCTGCGGGGAGACGAAGTCCTTGCCTGCGAAGAGGGTGGGCTCGCTGCGCATGGCGCCGCCGTGCATCCAGGCCGGCGGGTGCGGGGCGCGGGCGGCGCCCTCGCGGTCGGTGAGGACCATGGCGCAGGCGCCGTCGGAGGAGGGGCAGGTCTCCGAGTAGCGGATGGGGTCCCACAGCATCGGGGAGGCCTGCACCTTCTCCAGGGTGATGTCGTGCTCGTGGAGGTGGGCGTAGGGGTTCTTGAGGGCGTTGCGGCGGTCCTTGTACGCGACGAGGGAACCGACGGTGTCGGGGGCTCCGGTGCGGCGCATGTAGGCGCGGACGTGCGGGGCGAAGAAGCCGCCGGCGCCGGCGAGGAGGGGCTGCTGGAAGGGCACCGGCAGGGACAGGCCCCACATGGCGTTGGATTCGGACTGCTTCTCGAAGGCGAGGGTGAGGACGGTACGGTGCACGCGCGCGGCCACCAGGTTGGCGGCGACCAGGGCGGTGGAGCCGCCGACGGAGCCGGCGGTGTGGACGCGGAGCATGGGCTTGCCGACCGCGCCGAGGGCGTCGGCGAGGTACAGCTCCGGCATCATCACGCCCTCGAAGAAGTCGGGAGCCTTGCCGATGACGACGGCGTCGATGTCGGCCCAGGTCAGCTCGGCGTCGTCGAGGGCGCGCCGGGCGGCCTCGCGGACCAGGCCGGCGATGGAGACGTCGCGCCGGGCGGCGACGTGCTTGGTCTGGCCGATCCCGACGACGGCCACTGGTTCTTTACTCACCGGGGTCTCCTTCGAGGACCGCGACCAGGTTCTGCTGGAGGCAGGGGCCGGAGGTGGCGTGGGCGAGGGCGCGATGGGACTCGCCGCGCTGGATGCGTGCGGCCGCCTCGCCGATCCGGATCAGGCCGGCGGCCATCATCGGGTTGGCGGCGAGGGCGCCGCCGGAGGGGTTGACGGTGACCGAGTCGTCCAGCCGGAGTGCCTTGCGCAGGACGACCTCCTGCGAGGTGAAGGGCGCGTGGAGTTCGGCGGTGTCGACGGGGCGGTCGAAGGCGCCGGCGCGTTCGGCGGCGAGGCGGGTGGACGGGGAGTCGGTGAGGTCGCGCACGCCGAGGGAGTGGGCCTCGATGCGGTGGTCGATGCCGCGGATCCAGGCGGGGCGGGCGCACAGCCGGCGGGCCGTGTCGCCGGCGGCGAGGACGACCGCGGCGGCGCCGTCGCCGATGGGCGGGCAGTCGGCGGTGCGCAGCGGGCCGGCCTGCCGGTCGCCGGCGGGGCGGGGGCCGCGGAGCTGGGCGTGTGGGTTGGCCTCGGCGGCGGTGCGGCTGCGGGTGGCGATGGCGGCGAGGGCCGGCTCGTCGGTGTCGCCCGCGTCGATGAGGGCCTGGGCCTGGAGGGCGGCGAGGGCCACCGAGTCGGGCCAGAGCGGAGCCACGTAGTAGGGGTCGAGCTGGCGGGTGAGGACGTCGCGGACGGAGCCGGGCGAGGACTTGCCGTAGGAGTAGACGAGGGCGGTGTCGGCCTCGCCGGTGAGGAGTTTGACCCAGGCTTCGTAGAGGGCCCAGGCGCCGTCGGTCTCGACGTGGGACTCGGAGATGGGCGGCCAGGCCCCGACGCCGTCGAGGGTCATGGTGAAGGAGAAGGCGCGGCCGGCGAGGTAGTCGCTGGATCCGGAGCAGGTGAAGCCGATCTCGCCGGCGGTGAGGCCGGTCTGGGCGAGCACGTCGTGGAGGACGGGCATCACCATCTCGACCTCGCTGAGGTCGTCGGTGCGGCGCCGGTGGTCGCTCTGGGCGAAGGCCACTATTGCAATGTCACGTGTGGCGTTGGGCATCACAACAGCTCCTTGTAGGCGTCGTAGTCGGCGTCCGGTTCGCCGGTGGGGCGGTAGTGGTCGGGGTAGCGGCCGCCGTCGGTCCACACCGGTTCCACCCGCAGGCCCATGCGGACCTGGTCGTACGGGATCCCGCCGATCCGGCCGTGCAGGGCGAGGCCGGCGCCGTCGAGGGCGATGTGCGCGTAGACGTACGGCACTTCGATGTCCAGGTTCTTGGCCTTGATGTTGACGATGCAGAAGGTGGTGACGGTGCCGCGGGGGCCGACCTCGACGCGGTCGGTGGTGGCGACCCCGCAGGTGGGGCAGGCGCCGCGGGGCGGCACGTACACCTTGGTGCAGGAGGGGCAGCGCTCGCCGACGGTGCGGCGCTCGGAAAGCGCGGCGAGGTAGGCGGTCTGGGCGCGGCCGGGGCTGTAGGTGTAGTCGAGGCGGGCCTCGGCGACGATGCCGGTGACGGGGTCGTCGAAGTCGCCGCTGTGGGGTGTGGCTGCCGCGGTGGTGCCGGCGGCCGTGCCCGGTTCGGCGCCCGTTTCCGCATCCGCCGCCACGCCCTCGTACGGCTCGAAGCAGGCGATGTCGGTGATGGCGCCGGTGCGTTCGGCTGCCCAGCGGACACGCACCCGCATGCCGGTGGCGACGGCGTCGGGTCCGGGCGCGTCGAGGGCGTGCAGCAGGGCGGTGTCCGCGCCGTCCAGGCGGACCAGCACCCAGGCGAAGGGGGTGGTGAGGGGCTGGTTGGGCCGGGGCGCGGGGTTCCAGGCCCAGGTGGTGACGGTGCCGGTGGTGCCGACCTCGACCAGCTCGCACAGTTCGGCGGCGGTGGCGGGGTCGTACTCCACGGGCGGTACGAGCACGGTGCCGTCGGAGGCCTTCACGCCGAGCACGGTCCGCTCGCGCAGACCGGTGAGGAAGGCGCTCTGGACGGGCCCGAGGGAGCGGGTGAAGGGGAATTCGACGACGAGCGGTGCGCTGAGTATCTCGGTCACGGTGGCGGGGCTCCTTCTGGGGGCGGCCTGATCCGGAAGCACGGCCTAGGGGGTGTTGCGACAGTCCTGTGTGGTGCCCGCGGTGTCCGGTGCGTGCTCTCGGCATGCCGGACGAAGGCCCTCGTACTGGGCGTACTCGGGGCTTTGGCCGGTGCGGCGAGAGTGCGTGCCGGGCGCCGTGGGCGCCGTGCGGGACTTTCGCAACACCCCCCTAGCTAGGCGCGGCGGTAGACCGGGGGGCGCTTCTCGGCGAAGGCGCGGGCGCCCTCCTTGGCGTCGGCGGTGTCGAAGACGGGCCAGCCGCGGGTGAGTTCGCCGGCCAGGCCCTCGGTCTCGGTCAGCTCGGCGGCCTCGTACACGGAGGCCTTGACGGCCTCGACGGCGAGCGGGCCGCACGCGTTGATCTGCTCGGCGATCTCCAGGGCCTTGTCCAGGGCGGTGCCGTCGGGGACGACGTGTCCGACCAGTCCGACGGCGGCGGCCTCGGCGGCACTGTAGGGACGGCCGGTGAGGAGCATCTCCAGGGCGTGGGTGCGGGGGATCTGCCGCGGGAGGCGGACGGTGGAGCCGCCGATGGGGAAGAGGCCTCGCCTGACCTCGAAGAGTCCGAAGGTGGCGGATTCGGCGGCGACGCGGATGTCGGTGCCCTGGAGGATCTCGGTGCCGCCGGCCACGCAGTAGCCCTCGACGGCCGCGATGACCGGTTTGCGGGGCCGGTGGTGGCGGAGCATCGCCTTCCAGTGCAGGTCCGGGTCGGCCTTGAGGCGGTCGCGGTAGTGGTCTCCCGCCATGCCCTTGCCCGCGAGGGCCTTGAGGTCCATGCCGGCGCAGAAGTCACCGCCCGCGCCGGTGAGGACGACCGAGCGGACCTCGTCGTCCGCGTCGGCCGCCAGCCAGCCGTCGTAGAGCCCGACCAGCAGCGGCAGCGAGAGCGCGTTCTTCGCCTCCGGCCGGTTCATCGTGAGCACCAGCGTGGCGCCGTGCCGCTCCACGGTGAGGTGTTCCGTCCCACCCATTGCCGTCCTCCCGTCTCAAGACCTAGAACAGGTTGCAGGAGGGCAGGGTCGGGGGCAAGAGTTTTCTGACAGGCAGTCAGATTTCTTGTCCGGCGCCCTTCCCACTTGGGGTGACCGGCGCTCTAATGTCCGCCGAGCAGCCCACAGCCAGCACCGCCCACGCCATTTCCGGGGTCAGGAGGAACGGTGGAGTACAACCTTGCCGACCTGTTCGAGTCGGTCGTCGACGTGGTCCCGGACCGCGAGGCGCTCGTGTACGTCGACCACCCCGGCACCGGTGCCGAGCGCCGCCTCACCTACCGCGAGCTGGACACGGCGGCCAACCGCCTCGCCCACCACCTGATCGACAGCGGCCTGCGGCCGGGCGAGCACCTGGGCCTGCACCTCTACAACGGCGTCGAGTACCTCCAGACCGTGCTGGCCTGCCTCAAGGCCCGTCTGGTGCCGGTGAACGTCAACTACCGCTACGTGGAGGAGGAGCTGGTCTACCTCTACAAGGACGCCGACCTGGCCGCGCTCGTCTTCGACGGGGAGTTCACCGAGCGGGTGGCGGCCGCGCTGCCGCAGACCGCGAAGCTCCGGCACCTGATCCGCGTGGGCGAGGCCCCCGAGGGTGCCCCGGAGCCCGCCGTCGCGCCCGTGGCGTTCCCGGACGCGGAGGCGGCCGGCGCGCCCGGCCGCGGCTTCCCGCCCCGCTCCCCCGACGACCTGTTCATCATCTACACCGGCGGGACCACCGGCATGCCCAAGGGCGTGATGTGGCGCCAGGAGGACCTGTTCTTCGCGGGCCTGTTCGGCGGTGAGCCCTCGGGCGAGCCGGTCAAGCGGCCGGAGGAACTGGCCGAGCGGGTCGCCGCCAAGGGCGCCGGGCTCACCTTCTTCCCGGCTCCCCCGCTGATGCACGGCACGTCCACCCTCACCTCCTTCGTGGCGTTCAACTACGGGCAGCGGATCGTCATCCACCGCAAGTACGCGCCCGAGGAGGTGCTCCGCACCATCGAGAAGGAGAAGGTGTCCAGCGTCTCCCTGGTGGGCGACGCGATGCTGCGCCCCCTGATCGACGCCCTGAACGGCCCGCTCAAGGGCACCGACCTGTCCTCGCTGTTCAGCGTCTCCTCGTCCGGCGCGATCATGTCGGACTCGGTGCGGGCCGAGTTCCAGCGGCTCGTCCCGAACGTGCTGCTGCTCAACAACTTCGGCTCCTCCGAGTCCGGTTCCAACGGCCGCGCGACGGACGACTCCAGCCCGGAGAAGGGCTTCCGGCTGGAGGTCAACGAACGGACCATGGTGGTCGACCCGGTCAGCCACGAGCCGGTGGCGGTGGGCGAGGTCGGCCGGCTGGCGCAGCGCGGCCACGTACCGCTCGGGTACTACAACGACCCGGCCAAGACCGCCGAGACCTTCTTCCGGCGCGGCGAGGAGCGGTGGGTGCTGCTGGGCGACATGGCCACGGTCGACGAGGACGGGATCGTCACCGTCCTGGGGCGCGGCTCGCAGTGCATCAACACCGGGGGCGAGAAGGTGTACCCCGAGGAGGTCGAGCAGGCCCTGAAGTCCCACCCGGACGTGTACGACGCGCTGGTCGCCGGGGTGCCCGACCCGAAGTGGGGCAGCCACGTGGCCGCGGTGGTGCAGGTCCGGGCGGGCGCCCCGGTGCCCTCCCTCGACGAGATCCAGGCCCACTGCCGCACCCGGCTGGCCGGCTACAAGATCCCCCGCCAGCTGGTGGTGACCGAGACCGTCCAGCGATCCCCCAGCGGCAAGGCCGACTACCGCTGGGCGCGGGAGGTGGCGACCGCGGCGGACGCCGCGGAGTGACTCCGGGCTCCTGAATCCCGAAGCCCGACTCCCGTGAGCGCGAGGGGCCCCCGGCAGGTGCCGGGGGCCGTCGTCGTCACGGGTCCGCCGGGGTGCGGGGCGGCCCGCAGGGCGCCCGTGTCCGCTCCCGCGGCGCCGGGTCAGCCCGCGAGGAAGTCCTCGATCCGGGTGGCGAACCACTCCGGGTCGTCCAGCCACGGGAAGTGCCCCGCACCCGGCTGCACCACGCAGCGCCCCGCGGGGAACAGCCCGGCCAGCTCCCGGGCCACCGCGGGGCGCGGGGCTCCGTCGCGCTCCCCCGCCAGCACCAGCACCTGCGCGCCCGTCCGCCCGAGGGCGGCACGGACGGCGGCCGGGTCGTATGCGGCGCCGTCGCGGTAGGCCTCCGCGGCCTCCTCGTTGAACTGCTGCTCCTCGCGCTCCGCGTGGGCCCGCGCGGCCGCGTCCCAGCGCCCGTAGAAGAACGGCACCACCAGGTCCGACCACTCCCCGTCGGCCCAGAGGCGCTCGAAGGCGGGGTACGCCTCCTCGAACCACGGCTCCCCCTGGCGCTCCCGCGCCGCCTCCAGCCGCTGCTCCGGCGTGGCGCCGAGGCCCGCGGTCCACGCGTTGGGGGTGACGAGGACCAGGCGGCGGATCCGCTCCGGATGCGCGGCGGCGTACAGCAGTGCCAGGTTGCCGGCCGCCGAGTGCGCCAGCAGGTCCATCCGCTCCAGGCCGAGGTGGACGCGGAGCGCCTCCACGTCGGCCACCTGACGGTCCACCCGGTACGTGCCCCGGTCGGCCGGCACGGCGGAGCCGCCGGTGCCGCGGGCGTCCGGCAGGACCAGCCGCCGGTGTGCGGTGAGCCCGCCCAGGTCCCCGAGGTACTCGGCGGCCCGCATCGGGCCGCCCGGCAGGCAGACCAGCGGCCGGCCGGGGTCGCCCGCACCCGCCGCGCGGTATGCGAGCCGGGTCCCGTCGTAGGAGGCGTAGGAGCCGTGGGAGGCCTGGGGGTTGTGGGAGGTGGAGACGATCACGCCGGTCATCCTGTCCGGGACGGTGCGCGGGCCGCAACAAGCTTTCCGGTGGCCCCGGCCACCCTCACGTCGGCCCCCGTCGTCCGGTCGCCGCGCCCTGCCAGGGGCGCCGACTTCAAGTACCGCCCGCCCGCCCCTTGCCAGGGGGTGCGGGCGGCTGGATTACTGGGCGTCCACGACCCGTACCGAATGATCGGTCGTCCGTTTTCGATGGGAGACGTCGTCCATGACGGATCTGCTGGACCCGGCGGAGCGGCTCGGCCGCGAGGAGCTGGAGGCCCTCCAGCTCACGCGGCTGCGGGAGACGTTGCGCCACGCGTACGCCCACGTGCCGCACTACCGCGAGTCCTTCGACAAGGCCGGGGTGCGCCCCGAGGACCTGGGCGGCCTCGCGGACCTGGCGCGTTTCCCCTTCACCACCAAGGCCGACCTGCGCGCGAACTACCCGTTCGGGATGTTCGCCGTTCCCGAGTCGGAGGTGCGCCGGATCCACGCGTCCAGCGGCACGACCGGGCAGCCGACCGTCGTCGGGTACACCGAGCGCGACCTCGACACGTGGGCCGACGTGGTGGCCCGCTCGATCCGGGCGGCGGGCGGCCGCCCGGGGCACAAGGTGCACGTGGCGTACGGGTACGGGCTCTTCACCGGCGGCCTCGGCGCCCACTACGGCGCCGAGCGGCTGGGCTGCACCGTGATCCCCGCCTCGGGCGGCATGACGGAACGCCAGGTCCGGCTGATCCTGGACTTCCGGCCCGAGATCATCATGGTCACCCCCTCCTACATGCTGACCCTGCTCGACGAGATGGAGCGCCAGGGCGTCGACCCGCGCGCCACCTCCCTGCGGATCGGCATCTTCGGGGCCGAGCCGTGGACCGAGGAGATGCGCCGGGAGATCGAGGACCGCCTCGCCATCGACGCCGTGGACATCTACGGGCTGTCCGAGGTCATCGGCCCCGGCGTGGCGCAGGAGTGCGTCGAGTCCAAGGACGGGCTGCACGTCTGGGAGGACCACTTCCTGCCCGAGGTGGTCGATCCGGTCACCGGCGAGGTGCTGCCGGACGGAGAGCACGGTGAGCTGGTGTTCACCTCGCTGACCAAGGAGGCCATGCCGGTGGTCCGGTACCGCACCCGGGACCTGACGCGGCTGCTGCCGGGCACGGCGCGGCCGGCGTTCCGCCGGATGGAGAAGATCACCGGGCGCAGCGACGACATGATCATCCTGCGCGGGGTGAACCTCTATCCGGCCCAGATCGAGGAGATCCTGCTCCGTACGCCGGGTGTCGCCCCGCACTTCCAGCTGCGGCTGACCCGGGAGGGCCGGATGGACGCGCTGACCGTGCGGGCGGAGGCGCGGCGCGATGCGACGGCGGCCGAGCGGGAGGCCGCCGCGGCCTCGGTGGTGCACGCGGTGAAGGAGGGCGTGGGCGTCTCGGTCGCGGTGGAGATCGTCGACCCGGAGACGCTGGAGCGGTCGGTCGGGAAGATCAAGCGGCTGGTGGACCTGCGCCCCAAGGGCTGAGCGCGGGCGCCCCGGGAGCGGGCGGCGACGGTCCGCGCGCGGCTTCCGCGCCCGGCGCGGCGGCGCGGCGCCTTCCGCCGGGATCCACCCGTACGGCTGTGCATTCGGCCAGGTATGGGGCGGTTTGGGGTAGTCAGGTGTCGTGACTTCGAAGACGTCGGGCGCCGCGGACCACCCGCACCGGCTCCGGCGCCTCCACGACAGGGTGGTGGCCTCCCCCGTCGGGCTGGCCTGGAGCCGGGGCCGCGAGATGGAGCTGATGCACCGGGCCATGGGGTTCGCGGCGCTCGGGTTCCTCACGCTCATCCCGCTGCTGATCGTCGTGGCGGCCGCCGCGCCCGACAGCTTCCAGGGGTTCGGGCGCTGGCTCGCCCAGGCCCTGGGCGTCTCGGAGGGGTCGCGCCGGCAGGTGGAAGTCCTCTTCGGGGCGGGCGGCCAGGCCCTGGAGCGGACCACCGCCTTCGGTCTGGCGGCGCTGACGGTCTTCGGCCTCACCTTCGGCTCGGCCGTCCAGACGGGCTACGAGAAGGTGTGGGACCTGCCGACCGCCCGCTGGCACACCATGTGGCGGCACGTGGTCTGGCTGGCGCTGCTGATCGCCTTCCTGGGGGTGCTGATCGCGGTGTCCTCGCCGACCCCGGGGCTCGCCGGCACGCTGCTGGCCGGGGCGGCCGACACGGTGAGCACCTGTCTGTTCTTCTGGGCCTCGCAGCGGCTGCTGCTCGGCGGGCGGGTGAAGTGGCGGGCCCTGCTGCCGGGTGCGGTGGCCACCACCCTCGGGATGCTGGGGCTGCGGGTCTTCTCGCAGCTGGTGTTCTCCCCCCTGATCGCGTCGAACGCCGTCACGTACGGGGCCTTCGGCACCCTGCTGGTGGTGCAGTCCTGGCTGGTCGGCGTCGGATTCGTGGTCTACGGGGGTGCGCTGGTGGGACGCCTGGTCCACGAGCACCGCACGCTGAACCGGCTCCGGGCCGCCGGGGTGCTCACCGACGGCGAGGGCCACCACGACCGTTGACAGTGCGCGCGGGCCGCTGCGATCTTGATCGTCCGGTCTTCGAACGAAGGTTGCGCGCCATGCCCTTTGGCCCTCTGATCGACACCGACTGGCTCTCCGCCCACCTGGGCGACCCGGACCTCGTCGTCCTCGACGCCTCGGTGGGCGCCCACCGGGGCGCCGGCCGCCGGGTGCCCGGCGCCCGCCCCTTCGACATCGACGGCGCCCTCTCCGACCACACGAGCCCGGTACCGCACTCGATGCCGGGCGCGGACGCCTTCACGGAGGAGCTGCGGGCGCTGGGGGTGGACGACGCCGGTTCCGTGGTGGTCTACGACGCGGCGGGCGTGTACTCCAGCGCCCGGGCCCGCTGGATGCTGCGGGCGATGGGCTTCGACCGGGCGGCGGTGCTGGACGGCGGGCTGCCCGCGTGGGAGGCGGCCGGGCTGCCGGTGGAGACCGGGGTGCCGGCGCCCGCACCGCGTCGGGGCGACTTCACGGCGCGGCCGCGGCCCGGGGTGCTGGTGGGCGCCGCGGAGGTACGGGCGGCACTCGCCGACCCGGGCTCGGCCGTCTTCGACGCGCGTACCCGGGAGCGGTTCGCCGGTACGGCGCCGGAGCCGCGCCCCGGGCTGCGCGGCGGGCACATGCCGGGGGCGCTGAACCTGCCGTTCGGCGAGGTGCAGGAGGCGGGCCGGATGCTGCCGGCGGCGCGGCTGCGCGAGGCGTTCGCGGAGCTGGCCGGGGAGCGGGAGAAGCTCTACTTCAGCTGCGGGTCGGGGGTGACGGCCTGCGTGCTGGCGCTGGGCGCGGAGCTCGCGGGGTACGAGGAGCTGGCGGTGTACGACGGCTCGTGGAGCGAGTGGGGGCTGCCCTCGGACCTGCCGGTGGCGACGGGCGCGTAGGCGGCGCCCTCCGGTCGGCCGCGGCCGGTTCGCGGCGGGGCGTCCCGGAATCTCCGTACCGAACGGGATGTTGACACGTGCTCATCAATTCTGACTGAGTTCGGGGTGTCTGCCGGCACCCCACTCGGGAGGAACCTTGCACCTCCGCACGCGCCCGCACCGCACCGGCCCACACCCGCGCCCGCGCCTCGGCGCCCGCCTGCGCCGCCTCGTCCTGTCCGGCACCGCGCTGCTCGCGGCCGGCGCCCTGGTGCCGCCCGCGGCGGCCGCCCCGGCCGGCCAGGCCGGGCACCTCTCGGCCGGCGGACTGTCCGCGGTCATCCGGTACACCGAGTACGGCATCCCCCACATCCTGGCCGGGAGCTACGCCGACCTCGGCTTCGGCACCGGCTGGGCCCAGGCCGCCGACCAGGTGTGCGTCCTGGCCGACGGCTTCCTGACGGTCCGCGGGGACCGCTCGCGCTGGTTCGGGCCGGACGCCGCGCCCGACGGCTCGCTGTCCTCCGCCGCCGGCAACCTCTCCAGCGACCTGTACTTCCGGGGCGTCCGCGAGGCCGGGACGGTCGAACGGCTGCTGGCCACACCGGCCCCGGCCGGGCCGAGCCGGCAGCTCAAGGAACTGATGCGGGGCTGGGCCGCCGGCTACAACGCCTGGCTGGCCCAGCACGAGATCACCGACCCGGCCTGCGCCGGCGCCGCCTGGGTGACGCCGGTGACGGCGGCCGACGTGGCCGCCCGCGGGTACGCGATCTCCGTGCTGGCCGGACAGGGCCGCGGGATCGACGGGATCACGGGGGCGCAGCCGCCGGGCGAGGGGGCCCGTACCGCCGACGCGCCCGGGCCGGCCGGGGCAGCCGGCTCACCCGACCCGGCCACGGCCGCCGACGCGGCCCGGGAGCTGTTCGACACTGCGCGGGCCGACATGGGGTCCAACGCGGTGGCCTTCGGCGGCGGGACCACGGCGAACGGGCGGGGCCTGCTGCTCGGCAACCCGCACTACCCCTGGCACGGCGGCCGCCGCTTCTGGCAGTCCCAGCAGACGATCCCGGGCGAACTGAACGTCTCGGGCGCCTCCCTGCTCGGCACGGCCACCGTCTCGATCGGCTTCACCGAGAAGGTGGCGTGGAGCCACACCGTGGCCACCGGGGTGCCGATGAACCTGCACCAGCTGACGCTCGACCCGGCCGACCCGACGGTGTACCTGGTCGACGGCGTGCCCGAGCGGATGACCCGGCGGACCGTGACCGTGCCGGTCAGGGGCGGCGAGCCGGTCACGCGCAGCCAGTGGTGGACGCGGTACGGGCCGGTCGTGACCGGTCTCGGGGCCTCGCTGCCGCTGCCCTGGACGCGCGGCACGGCGTACGCGCTGAACGACCCCAACGCGGTCAACCTGCGCGGCTCCGACACCGCCCTGGGCCTGGCGCGCGCCCGCTCCGTGGACGGGGTCCGGGACGCCCTGCGGCGGACCCAGGGGCTGCCGTGGGTGAACACGGTGGCCGCCGACTCCGCCGGCGGCACCTACTTCGGCCAGGCGCAGGTGCTCCCCCGGGTCACGGACGAGCTGGCGGCGGCCTGTCTGACGCCGCTGGGGCGGGCGACGTACCCGGCGTCCGGGCTGGCGGTGCTGGACGGGGCGCGGTCGGCGTGCGCGCTCGGCTCGGACGCCGACGCGGTCCAGCCGGGGGTGTTCGGTCCGGGCCGGGTGCCGACGCTGGCGGGTGTGCCGTACGTGGAGAACTCCAACGACAGCGCGTGGCTGGCCAACGCGGACCGGCCGCTGACGGGGTACGAGCGGATCTGGGGCACGGTCGGCACGCCCCGCTCGCTGCGCACCCGCGGGGCGGTCGAGGACGTGGCGGCGATGGCGGCGCGCGGCTCGCTGACGGTGGGTGACCTGACGCGGCAGCAGTTCGCGAACCGGGCGCCGGCCGGGGACCTGGCGGCCGGCGAGGCGGCGAGGGCGTGCGCGGAGCTGCCGGGCGGTACGGCCGTGGGCAGCGACGGGGCGGTCGTGGACGTGTCGGCGGCGTGCGGGGTGCTGGGGGCGTGGGACCGGACGGCGGACACCGGGAGCCGGGGGGCGCTGCTCTTCGACCGGTTCTGGCGGCGGCTCACGGCGGCGGTGCCGGCGAAGGACCTGTGGCGGGTGCCGTTCTCGGCGGCGGACCCGGTCCGTACGCCGCGGGAGCCGAACACGGCGGTGCCGGGGTTCGGGCGGGCGCTGGCGGACGCGGTCGCGGAGCTGCGGGCGGCGGGGATCGCGCTGGACGCCCCGCTGGGCGAGCACCAGTTCGTGGTGCGGAACGGGCGGCGGATCCCGGTGTCCGGCGGCACGGAGGCGCTGGGCGTGTGGAACAAGATCGAGGCGCCCTGGCAGGCCGCGGCGGGCGGGTACGCCGAGGTGGTGCACGGGTCCAGCCACATCCAGGCGGTGGGCTGGGACGGCGGGCGGTGCCCGGTGGCCCGCACGCTGCTGACGTACGCGCAGTCCTCGAACCCGTACTCCCCGCACTACGGCGACCAGACGCGGCTGTTCTCCGGAGAGCGGTGGGTGACGGCGCGGTTCTGCGAGCGGGACGTCCTGCGGTCTCCGGCGCTGCGGGTGGTGTGGGCGCGGGAGCGGCGGTGAGCGGGGCCGGTCCGCGACCGGGCCCGGACGTCGCCCGGTGACATTGCCCTGTGACATTGCCCGGTGACATGTGACGGTGCCGTGGCACCCCTCGGCGGGGGCCACGGCACCGTTGCGTGCGGGGCCGGGCGGGGCGGCCGGGTCAGGGGCTGACGGCGAGGAACAGGTAGGCCGCCAGGATGACCAGGTGGACCCCGCCCTGGAGGAGGGTGGCGCGGCCCGGGACGACGGTGAGTGCCCCGACGACCACGGTGAGGGCGAGGAGCACCATGTGGGTGGGGCCGAGCCCCAGGACCAGCGGGCCGGAGAGCCAGATCGAGGCCAGGCCGATGGCCGGGATGGTGAGGCCGATGGAGGCGATGGCCGAGCCGTAGCCGAGGTTGATGCTGGTCTGCACCCGGTCGCGGCGGGCGGCCCGTACGGCCGCGAGGGTCTCGGGCATCAGCACGAGCAGGGCGATGATCACGCCGACGACGGCCTGCGGCAGACCGGCGTCGGCGACGACCGACTCGATGGTCGGCGAGACGGCCTTGGCGTCGCCGACCACCGCGACGAGCGCGACGACGAGCAGGCCGAGGCTGATCAGGGCGGCGCGGGCGGTGGGCGGTTCGGCGTGGTCCTGCTCGTCGCCGCGGTCGGACTCGGTGGCCACCGGCAGGAAGTAGTCCCGGTGGCGGACGGTCTGGACGGCGACGAAGAGCCCGTACAGGGAGATGGAGGCCACGCCCGCGAAGGCGAGCTGGGCCGTGGAGAACTCGGGGCCCGGCTTGCTCGTGGTGAAGGTCGGCAGCACCAGGCTGAGGGTGGCCAGGGTGGCGACGGTGGCGAGCGCGGCGCCGGAGCCCTCGGCGTTGAAGACGGCGACGCGGTTGCGGAGGGCGCCGACGAGCAGGGACAGGCCGACGATGCCGTTGCAGGTGATCATCACGGCGGCGAAGACGGTGTCGCGGGCGAGCGTGGCGGTCTTGTCGCCGCCGTCGGCCATCAGGGTGACGATGAGGGCGACTTCGATGACGGTGACCGCGACGGCCAGGACGAGCGAGCCGAAGGGTTCGCCGACCCGGTGCGCCACGACCTCGGCGTGGTGGACCGCGGCGAGGACGGCGCCCGCCAGGCAGAGGGCGACCGCCGTCACGGCCACCCCGGGCAGGTCCCGCCCCCAGCTGAGGATCAGCGCCACGAGGGCGAGGAGCGGGACCACGACGGTCCAGTCGGTGGCGGGTGACCTGCGTGTTGCCGTACTCATACGGGCCACGCTGTCACGGTTGATGGTGGAATGTCACATCACGCACGCCTGATGGTATGTCACATGGCGCGCTCGTGGCCCTCCCAGTACGGGTCGCGCAGGCGGCGCTTGTAGAGCTTGCCGTTGGGGTCCCGGGGCATGGTCCCGATGAAGTCCACGGACTTGGGGCGCTTGTAGCCGGCCAGCCGGCGTTCGCAGTGCGCGAGGATCTCCGCGGCCAGCGCCTCGCCCGGCTGGAAGCCCTCGGCGGGTTCGACGACGGCCTTGACCTCCTCGCCCCAGTCCGCGTGGGGGATGCCGAAGGCGGCGGCGTCGGCGACGGCCGGATGGGTGAGCAGCTCGGACTCGATCTCGGCCGGGTAGATGTTGACCCCGCCCGAGATGATCATGTCGATCTTGCGGTCGCGCAGGAAGAGGTAGCCGTCCTCGTCGAGCAGGCCGAGGTCGCCGACGGTGAAGAAGTCGCCGATGCGGTTCTTCCGCGTCTTGCCCTCGTCCTTGTGGTAGCTGAAGCCGCCGGTGCTCATCTTCATGTAGACGGTGCCGAGTTCGCCCGGGGGCAGCCGGTTGCCGTCGTCGTCGTAGACGGCCAGCTCGCTGATGGGCCAGGCCTTGCCGACGGTGCCGGGCTTCTTGAGCCAGTCCTCGGCGGTGGCGAAGGCGCCGCCGCCCTCGCTGGCGGCGTAGTACTCCTCGACGCAGCTCCCCCACCAGTCGATCATCGCCCGCTTGACGTGGTCCGGGCAGGGTGCGGCGCCGTGGATGGCGTGCCGCATGGCGGAGACGTCGTACGCGTCCCTGGTCGCCTGCGGGAGGGCGAGCAGCCGGTGGAACTGGGTGGGCACCATGTGGGTGTGCGTGCACCGGTGGCGGTCCATCAGGCGCAGCATCTCCTCGGGGGTCCACTTGTCCATCAGGACCAGGGGGTGCCCGATGTGCAGCGAGGCACCGGCGAACTGGAGGACCGCCGTGTGGTAGAGCGGCGAGCAGACCAGGTGGACGTTGTCGTCGAAGGGCCGGATGCCGAAGATGCCGAGGAAGCCGCCGAGGTAGGTCTCCTCGGGGAGCTTGCCCTGGAGGGGGCGGCGGATGCCGCGGGGGCGGCCGGTGGTACCGGAGGTGTAGTTCATCACCCAGCCGAGGGTGCGGCCGTCCGGCGCGGACTCGGGCTGTCCGTCGAGGAGTTCGGCGTACGGGCGGAAGCCGGGTACGTCGCCGACGGCGTACCGGTGGCTGCCGGGCAGCCCGGCCTCGTCGGCCGCGGCGGTGGCGGCCGGGCCGAACCGCTCGTGGGCGATGAGCACCTTGGCGCCGGAGTCGGCGACGATCCAGGCGATCTCCGGCCCGACCAGGTGGTGGTTGACGGGGACCAGGTAGAAGCCGGCCTGGGAGGCGGCGAGGTAGGCGGTGAAGAACTCGACGCCGTTGGGGAGGACGACGGCGAAGGAGTCGCCGCGTTCCATGCCGGCGGCGCGCAGGCCGTGGGTGAGGCGGTTGACGGCGGCGTGGAGGCGTCCGGCGGTCCACTCCTCGCCGTCGGGGGTGACGAGGACGGTGCGGCCGGGGTCTGCGGCGGCCTGGGCCCAGAATCCGTTGGGTGGCTGAGTGGCGGGGGCGGTCATGGTGGCGCGCTCCTCAGGCTCGTCCGGCGATGCGGTTGATGTGGTCGATGGCCTTCTCGAAGCCGCGGGTGAGGTCGTCGAAGACGGCCTGGACGCTGCGTTCGGTGTTCATGCGGCCGACGATCTGACCGACGGGGGTGCCGAGCAGGGGCTCGACCTCGTACTTCTGGATGCGGGAGACGGCCTCGGCGACGAGCAGGCCCTGGAGGGGCATGGGCAGGGCGCCGGGCCCGTCCGGGTCGTCCCAGGCGTCGGTCCACTCGGTGCGCAGTTGGCGGGCGGGTTTGCCGGTGAGGGCGCGGGAGCGGACGGTGTCGCCGGAGCCGGCGGCGAGCAGCTTCTCGGTGAGGGCCCGGGAGTGGAGGTCGGCCTCGGTGGTGGTGAGCCAGAGGGAGCCGAGCCAGGCGCCCTGGGCGCCGAGGGCGAGTCCGGCGGCGATCTGTTCGCCGCTGCCTATGCCGCCGGCGGCGAGCACGGGGAGCGGGGCGACGGCTTCGGCGATCTCGGGTACGAGGACCATGGAGGCGATCTCGCCGGTGTGGCCGCCGGCTTCGTAGCCCTGGGCGACGACGACGTCGATGCCGGCCTCGGCGTGGCGGCGGGCGTGTTTGGCGCTGCCGGCGAGGGCGGCGACGAGGACGCCGTGGTCGTGGGCGCGCCGGATGACGTCGGCGGGCGGGGAGCCGAGGGCGTTGGCGAGGAGTTTGATGGGGTAGTCGAAGGCGACGTCGAGCTGGTTGCGGGCGACCTGTTCCATCCAGCCGGTGATGCGCCAGCCGGAGGCCTCGCCCTCGGCGAGTTCGGGGACGCCGTGTTTGGCGAGGGTCTCGCGGACGAAGGCGCGGTGGCCTTCGGGGATCATCGCCTCGATGTCGGCTTCGCTGATGCCGTCGACGGCCTTCTTGGCGGGCATGACGACGTCGAGGCCGTAGGGCTTGCCGCCGGTGTGGTCCTGCATCCAGTCGAGGTCGCGGGCGAGGTCGTCGGGGGCGGTGTAGCGGACCGCGCCGAGGACCCCGAAGCCGCCCGCGCGGGTGATGGCGGCGGCGACCGCCGGGAAGGGCGTGAAGCCGAAGATGGCGTGCTCGACTCCCAGTGTGGTGCTCAGCTCCGTCTTCATGGGCGGCAGGATGCCGCAGGGCGGCGGCCGAGGGAAGAGATTTTCTGATACTGTGTCAGATTCTTTGCGGCCCGGTCGGGGCGGGCCCGGCGCGGAGGGCGGGCAGATACTGGGGGAGGCTGCGCGGCGGACGAGGAGGACCGGCATGGGTGTGGACACGGGGGCGTCCGGAGGGCCCGGTTCCGGCGGTGACGGGGACGGTCGCGGTGGCGCCGGCCACGGCGTGAGCCGGCGGGCGCTGGGCGGGCGGCTGCTGGCGCTGGGCGGGCTGCTGGCCCTCCAGTCGCTGCCGGGCACGGCGTCGGCGCGGTGGCGGGGCGGGGCGGGCCGGCGCAGCCTGCGCTACGGCTCGGCGCACGAGGCCGGACTGCTGGAGCCTTATCTGGAGCGGGCGTCGGAGGAGGCGCGGAGGTTCCTCGGTCCCTCGCCCGAGCGGCCCTGGTACGCGGGTGCCGTGGTCCTCGCGGGGCGGGGCCGGACGGTGGCGCTGCACGAGGCGGTCGGGGACGCGCTGCGGTACGGGGACTACGACGGGCGGGCCGACACCGCGCGCGAACTGCCGTACCAGGACCGGATCGCGATGACCCGGGACACGGTCTTCGACCTGGCCTCGCTGACGAAGCTGTTCACCTCGGTGCTGGCGGTGCAGCAGATCGAGCGCGGGGCGCTGGGCCTGGAGGCGCCGGTGGTGGAGCATCTGCCGGAGTTCTGCGGACCGGAGGCGGCCGGGAGCGGCAAGGAGCGGATCACGGTCCGCCAGCTGCTGACCCACACCTCGGGGCTGCGGTCGTGGGTGCCCTTCTACCGGGAGACGACGCCCGAGGGGCGGCTGGGGCTGCTGTGGGCGGTACGGCCGCAGGACCCTCCGGGCAGCGTCTACCGCTACTCGGACCTGAACCTGATCGCCCTCCAGCTGCTGCTGGAGCGGGTCACCGGGCGCCCGCTGGACGTGCAGCTCCGCAGGGAGATCACGGCGCCGCTCGGGATGCGGCGCACCAGGTTCCGTCCGCCGCAGTCGTGGCGGCCGCTGACGGCGGCCACGGAGGTGGCGCGGCCGCCGTGGTCGGGGCTCGACCGGGGGCTGGTGTGGGGCGAGGTGCACGACGAGAACGCCCATGTCCTGGGGGGCGTGGCCGGGCACGCAGGGGTCTTCGGCACCGCGTGGGACCTGGCGGTGCTGGCCCGGGCGCTGCTCGACGGCGGGACATACGACGGCACGCGGATCCTGTCGGCCGCCTCCGTGGAGCTGCTGTTCACCGACTTCAACACCGCCTTCCCCGGGGACGACCACGGGCTGGGCTTCGAGCTCTACCAGCACTGGTACATGGGGGCGATGGCCACGCCCCACGCGGCCGGGCACACCGGGTTCACCGGCACCTCCATGGTGCTGGACCCGTCGACGGACAGCTTCCTGATCCTGCTGGGCAACTCCGTGCACCCGGTGCGGACCTGGCGGGCCGGCAGCGCGCCGCGGGTGGCGGTGGCGAACCAGGTGGCGCGGGCGGTGCCGGTGCGCACCCGGCACGGCGGGCCGGCGTGGTTCTCCGGCATGGCGACGGGCGGCACCGGGACGCTGGAGCTGCCGCCGCTCGCGCTGCCGGCGGGAGCGGCGGGCGCGGGCGACGGGGGCGCGGGGGCCGTGGCGGGCGACGGGGGCGCGGGGGCCGTGGCGGGCGTGCAATTGCAATGTGACCTGTGGTGGGACACCGTCCCGCGTGACGGCTCCTGCCTCCTGGAGGCCTCGGCCGACGGCGGCCGGAGCTGGGCGCCCGTCCCGTTCAGCACCTCCCCCGCCGCCGGCGGCGGCCGCCAGGCCTGGCCCGAGGGCCGGGTCGACGGCTGGTCCGGCCGCGTCTGGCACCGGCTGACCGCCCCGCTGGACACCTGGGCGGGGCGCGAACTGCTGCTGCGCTTCCGCCACTCCGCCGAAGGACGGTACGTGGGCCGCGGGGTGTACGTGGACGCCCTCCGCGTCCGCGCGGGCGACCGTACCCTCTTCGCCGAGGACCGGCCGGCCGACGCAGCGCGGATCCGGGCCACCGGCTGGACGCGTTCGGCCGACTGAGCGGCCGGCGGCGTGCCGCCGCCCCCGCGGCCCGGCCCGGACCGGCACCCGGCCCGAGACTGTTCGGCACCGTAACCCGGACGCGGGAGGGGGAAGGTGGACACGACGAGGCCGACGGCCGGGCTGGCCCCGCTGCTGGCGCTGCTCACCGTCGCCACGGGCATCGTGGAGGCGGCGAGCCTGCTCGGGTGCGGGCCGGTGTTCACCGGCATGCAGACGGGCAACGTGCTCTTCCTCGCCTTCGGCACCATCGGCGAGGGCGGCCTGTCGGTCGTCGCGCCCGCCACCTCGCTCGGCGCCTTCGTCTTCGGGGCGGTCCTCGCCGCGCGCGTGGAGTGGCGCCTGGAGGCCCACCGGCTGCGGTGGCTGATCATCGCGATGCTGACCGAGGCCGTCCTGGTGGCGGCCGCCGCGGCCATCGCCTGGGACCTGGAACCCGTACGGTCGGCCCCCTCGGGCCGTCACCTGGCCGCCATCGCCGTCCTGTCGGCCGCCATGGGGCTGCGCAACGTCACCGCGATGCGCGTCGCGGTGCCGGGGATGCCGACCACGCTCGTGACCCGCGCGATGACCGGCTTCCTCAGCGGCTCCCTCATCGGACGCGACCCGAGCTTCGGCACGGCGCGGGCCGCCGCCCGGCGCGCCCTCTCGGTCGCGTCGATGTTCGCGGGCGGGGTGGCCGGCGCGGCCTTCGTCCGCGCCGGCTTCCCCCTGCACGTCCCGCTGCTCACCGCGTCGTCCCTGGCCCTCCTGGCCGGGCTGGCGGGCCTGCGCGTGCCCCGGGTGTACACGCGCTGACGGGCGTACGGAGACCAGGTGGCGTCCGTACGCCGGCAGGGCCCGGCACCCCGGGTGCTCAGCCGTCCGCGCGGCGCCCGGTGACCGAGGCGAACCCCAGCCAGGTGTGCCGGTTGCCCCACCAGCACCAGCCGACCTTGGGGGCGTCGCGGCGCTCGCGGCCGTCGCGGCCCGTGCCGTTGCTGATCCAGATCGCCGGAGTACGGGCGTCCGGCTTCCCGTTCGGCTTGCGCAGGCGCGAGCCGATGGTCATGAAGCAGAGGTTGCGGTCCAGCACCGCGGGCTGCTGGAGCACCCAGTGGAGGCCCTCGGTGAGCACCATCGGCGTGCGGTCCTCCCCGGCGAGGGCGGGCAGCGCCTCCTCAGGGCTCCAGTTGGCCATCCGGTCGCCGCGGTCGACGCCGGTGACCAGGTAGAGCGGGGCGTCGGGCAGCTCGACTCCGTACGGGGCGAAGTCGTCGACGTCGGTCATGTCGACGACCACGAACCCCGGCCTGCCGTCGCGGCGCAGCAGCGGGGCGAGGGCCGAGGCGGGCACGCGGTCGGGGTGGACGGCCAGCAGTACGCCCTCCGCGGCGCCCTCCCCGGCGCCCTCCGCGGCGGCGGCGAAGGCCCGTACGTCCTCGGCGGTCAGGCCGGCCGACTCGGCCACTCCCAGCTGGATCAGACGCTCCGCCTGGGCGGTCGGCGACGGCAGGGCGGCGGCGGACGGCAGGGCGGCGGTGACGTCGGCGGACGCGGTGTCGGGCACGGCACTCCTCGGTTCTCGGCGCGGAACTGCGGGACCGGCACAACGACCGGGGACGCGTGGTCGTTCCCGGCGGCGCGCGGCGGTTTCCCGGTGCCGCGGCCGGCGGCCCGGCGCCGCCCCCTCCGCTCCGCTGCGCGGCACGGTCAGCGGCCGAGGGCCGCCATCGCGGCGTTGTGGCCGGGGATGCCGCTCACGCCGCCGCCGCGCGGGGCGCCCGCGCCGCAGAGGAAGACGTTGGGGTGGGCGGTGCCGACGCCCCAGGGGCCGGTGCCCTCGGCCGCCTCCGCATAGGGGAAGGCCAGGTCGCGGTGGAAGATGTGGCCGCCGGGGAGGCGCAGTTCGTGCTCCAGGTCCAGCGGGGTCTTGGCCTCGATGCAGGGCCGGCCCTCGGCGTCGACGGCCAGGCAGTCGGCGAGGGGCTCGTCGAGGTGGGCGTCGAGTTGCGCGAGGGTGGCGGCGAGGAGCCGGTCGCGGGCGCCGTCGTTGTCCTTCTCGAACAGCCGGGCCGGGGCGTGGAGTCCGAACAGGGTGAGGGTCTGGTACCCCTGCGCGACCAGCTCCGGCCCGAGGATGGTCGGGTCGGTGAGCGAGTGGCAGTAGATCTCGGAGGGCGGGGCGGCGGGCAGCTCGCCCGCGGCCGCCTGGGCGTGGGCGGCCGCGAGTTCGCGGTAGCCCTCGGCGATGTGGAAGGTGCCGGCGAAGGCCTCCCGGGGGTCGGCCTGCCGGTCGCGGAGCCGCGGCAGCCGGCGCAGCAGCATGTTCACCTTGAGCTGGGCGCCCTCGGCGGGCGCCGGCCGGTCCTCGCCGAGCAGCCGGGCCAGGGCCTGGGGCGAGGCGTTGACCAGGACCTGGCGGGCGGCGACCTGCCCCTCGCCGTGCTCGGTGCGGTACACCACGCCGGCGTCGGCGGCGCCGTCGGTGTCGATGCGCAGGGCCTCGTGCCCGGTGACGATCTCGGCGCCGGCGGCCCGGGCGGCCCCGGCGAGGGCGGCGGTGAGGGCGCCCATGCCGCCGACCGGGACGTCCCAGTCGCCCGTGCCGCCGCCGATGACGTGGTAGAGGAAGCAGCGGTTCTGGAGCAGGGACGGGTCGTGGGCGTCGGCGAACGTGCCGATCAGGCCGTCGGTGAGGACGACCCCGCGGACCAGGTCGTCGCTGAAGTGCTCTTCGACGGCCCGGCCGAGGGGCTCCTCGAACAGCATCCGCCAGGCGTCGTCGTCGGCCACGCGGGCGCGCAGTTCGGCGCGGCCGGGCAGCGGCTCGGTGAGGGTGGGGAAGACCCGCTCGGCGACCCGCCGGGTGGTGTCGTAGAAGGCGCGCCACCGCTCGTACTCGCGGTCGGACCCGGTGAGGGCGGCGAAGGAGCGGCGGGTGCGCTCCTCGCCGCCGCCGACCAGCAGGCCGGTGGGCGTGCCGTCGCGGGTGACCGGGGTGTAGGAGGACACGGTGCGCTTGCGGACCGCGAAGGAGAGGCCGAGGTCGGTGACGATCTTCCGGGGCAGCAGGGAGACCAGGTAGGAGTAGCGGGAGAGGCGGGCGTCGACACCGGCGAAGGGACGGGTGGAGACGGCGGCCCCGCCGGTGTGGCCGAGACGTTCGAGTACGAGGACGGAACGTCCGGCCCGGGCCAGGTAGGCGGCGGCCACCAGGCCGTTGTGCCCGCCCCCGACGATCACGGCGTCGTACACGTCCTTGGCGGGCCTGCGGAATTCGGCGCGTGCGGTCATGGCCCTTCGTAACACGGGCCGATCACCGGGGGCCAGAGGGCGTGCGCGCCGTTGCGGGCGGGCGCGCCCGGCGCCGGCGGGCGCGGGGACGCTCCCGCCGGAGACGCGGTCAGGCGCCCACCGGGGGGAGGGGGCTGCCGTAGGCGAGGCCCTGGCCTCGGAGGGCGGCCACGCGGCGGTAGAGGTCGGCGGCTTCCGGGGCGCGGGAGAGGCGTTCCAGGCAGTGGGCCTGGTCGCTGAGGGCGGCGAGGGTGTCGGGGTGGTCGGCGCCCAGGGTGTGCTCGCGGGTGCGGGCGACCTCCTCGTACGCGGAGAGGGCCTCGGCCCAGCGGCCCAGCCAGCCCAGGGCGACGGCGACCTCCCGGCGGCTGACCAGGCTGTCGGGGTGGCCGGGGCCGAGGACCGCGGTCCGCAGCGCGGCGACCTCGCGGGCCTCGGCCAGGGCCTCGTCCCAGCGGGCCAGCCGGCCGAGGTTGACGCCGAGGCCGTGCCGGGCGCGGAGGGTTTCGGGGTCCTGGGCGCCGTACGCGCGGGTGCGGTCGGCGACCAGGTCCCGGTAGAGGTCGAGTGCCTCGGCACTGCGGCCGAGCCGGCCGAGGCTGATGCCGATCTCGTAGCGGGTGGCGAGGGTGTCGGGGTGGTCGCGGCCGAGGGTGCGCTCGCGGGCGGCGGCGACGTCGCGGTACACGGCGAGCGCCTCGCCCCAGCGGCCGAGCTGGCCGAGGGCGTAGCCGGCCTCGTAGCGGGTGACGAGCGTGTCGGGGTGGTCGGCGCCGAGCACCCGGCCGCGGGCCGCGGCCACGTCGTGGACCAGCCGGTACGCGTCCTCCAGGCGCCCGAGCCGGGACAGCGTGAAGGCCAGGTTGTGGCGACAGCGCAGGGTGTCGGGGTGGTCGGGGCCCATCACGCGGTCGCGGGCTTCCAGGACGTCGGTGTACAGCTCGTGGGCCTCCTGGTGGCGGCCGAGCCGGCCGAGGACGAACGCCATCTCCTGGCGGGCGGCCAGGGTGTCGGGGTGCTCGGGGCCGAGGACCCGGCGGCGGCCCTCGGCGACCTTGCCGTACTCGATGAGGGCGTCGCCTGCCCGGCCGGTGCGGCCGAGGGTGAAGGCGACCTCGTAGCGGCTGGCGAGGGTGTCGGGGTGCTCGGGGCCGAGGGCGGCGGCGCGGTCCGCCGCGACGGACCGGTGCACCTCCCCCGCCTCGGCCCAGCGGCCGAGGCGTCCGAGGCTGATGGCCGTGCCGTGGCGGCTTTCCAGGGCGGCGAGCAGGCCGGGGTCGGGTGCGGCCGCGGCCGGTCCGGGCGTGGCCGGTCCGGGCGTGGCCGGTCCGGGCGTGGGCGCGGTGCGGGGGCCGGGGACGCGGGGGTCGCCGGGCGCGGTGCCGGAGGGCGACGCGGCGTGGACGCCGGAGGGCGACGCGGCGTGGACGCCGGAGGGGGTGCCGGCGGAGGGGCCCGTGCCGGTGGTGGCCGGGGCTGCCGGGGCGGTCCCCGCGCCGGGCCAGGCGGGGGCCACGGTCCAGGCGCCGGTGAGGGCGTCGGCGCTCCAGCCGCCCGACTCGTGCGCCGGCAGCACGGCCTTGGGGCCGGTGTGCATGCCGTGGGTCCAGCCGGGGAGCGGCGGCTCCTGCCCGGGGGCGGGTGCGCCGGTCCCCACGGCTGCGTCGGCCCGTACCGGTACGTGGCCGGATGCCGGTGCGACGGTCGGCGCGGCCGTGGCGCCGGGGACGGGAACGCCCGCGGTGTGGGCCGGGGGCGGCAGGGTGGCGGCCGGGAGTCCGGCGGCCGCGCGGCGGGCCGCGGCGATGCGGTGGTGCAGGCGGCGGGCGTCGGCCGGCCGGTCCTCGGGGCATTTGGCGAGGAGGTCGAGGACGACCTCCTCGAAGAAGGCGGGGAGCTCCGCCCGGTGGGCGCGCGGCGGCACGGGCGGGGTGTCGCGGTGTCCGACCAGGATCGACCAGGAGTCGCCGAGGTCGAACGGCGGGGCGCCGGTCGCGATCTCGTACAGCACGCAGCCGAGGGAGTAGAGGTCGCTGCGGTGGTCGACCTCGTTGCCGGCGATCTGCTCCGGGGACATGTAGTGCGGGGTGCCCATGGCCATGCCGCCGCCGGTGAGCTTGGCGGTGAAGCCGATGTCGTGGGCGAGCCGTGCGATGCCGAAGTCGCAGATCTTCACGGTGCCGTCGCTGAGCCGCATGATGTTGGCCGGCTTGAGGTCGCGGTGGACGATGCCCTGCTCGTGCGTGTACGCGAGGGCCGCGGCGACCTGCTCCGCGATGTCCACGACCTCCTCCACGGGGAGCGGCCGGCCTTCGCCGCTCTCCATCAGCTGGCTGAGGTTGCGGCCGTCGAGGAGTTCCATGACGAGGTAGAGCAGGCCGCCGGCGGCGCTGTCGTCGCCGAAGTCGTGGACGACGGTCACGCCGCGGTGCTGGAGGGACGCGGCGACCCGGGCCTCGCGGCGGAAGCGCTCGCGCAGGACCTGGGTGAAGTGCGCGTCGTGGTCGGGCCCGAGCGGCTTGAGGCACTTGACGGCGACCTGCCGGCCCAGCGACTCGTCGCGCGCCCGCCAGACCTCCCCCATGCCCCCGCGCCCGATCAGGTCGAGCGGCCGGTAACGGCCCTGGATCAGTCTCTTCTCCGCAGACTCCGCCATCTCGTGTAGCCGCCCCCGTTGTCGTGCTGTGCCCTCCCCGGCCCGTCCAGTATGGCCGCCGCTCTTCGCAGTGTGTACGGCGAGGGACGCGTGGCGGGACCCAGGCGCGCCATTGCCTTCAAGATGTGACCTGGGGGGAGCTGCCAGCGCAGACGTGCGGGGACGGCGCGCAGCAGGAGCGCGGTGAGGCGCAGGCGCCGGGTGACGGTGCGGGCACCGGGCGCGGTCCGCCCGTACAGGCGGTGGGCGTACGGGGGCAGGCTGGCGTACGCGAGGGCGGCGAGCGGCCGCCAGACCAGGGCGCGGGCGGGGGCGAGGAGGGGGTGGACGGGCGGGTGGCGGAGGAAGGCGTCGACGTCGCGGGCGTCGGGTCCGGCGGCGAGGTCGGGGAGCACCTTCTCGAAGTACGCGGCGAGCTGGGAGGTGTCGGCCGGGACGTCGGCGGGGTCGAGGCCGACGAGGCGGGCGTTGACGCGGTTCTCGTCGACGTAGCGGTCGGCCTGGGCGGGGGTGAGGCGGACTCCGGAGCGGCGCAGGACGTGGAGGAAGGAGTCGATCTGGGCGCAGTGCACCCAGAGGAGGAGGTGGGGGTCGTCGATGCGGAACGTCTCGCCGGTGGCCGGGTCGGTGGCGGTGAGCCGGGCGTGGATGCGGCGGACGCGGGCGCCGGCGTCCTCGGCGGCCGGGGTGGTGCCGTAGGTGAGGGTGCCGACGAAGTCGGCGGTGCGGTAGAGGCGTCCCCAGGTGTCGGTGCGGAAGTCGGAGTTGGCGACGACTCCGCGTACGGCGCGGGGGTGCAGGGCCTGGAGGTAGAGGGCGCGCACCCCGGCGAGCCACATGATCGGATCGCCGTGGCACTGCCAGGTGACGGAGCCGGGGCCGTAGAGCCCGGGGTCGGCTTCAGACTCGCGTTCGGGTGCGCTCATTCCCCGTACCTACCCCTCCCGGGCCGGGGCTACTTGCAGAGCAGGCCCGGTCCGGTGCCGGGTTCGAAGGCGAGCGGGGGCTGTCCCGCCGTCTCGAAGACCGCGACCTTGTCGGATTCCAGCTGCACGTAGCCGGGGGTGTAGTCGGCGGTCCAGTCCACGCGGGGGCCCTTCACGTTCGAGTCCAGGTCGGTGCGGATCTGGATGAGGCGCCAGTACCGGCCGGAGAACTTGAGGGTGCTGATGCCGCAGTGGGTGAAGAGGTCGAACCGGTACCAGGTGCCTGGCTTGGCCTGGGCGGGGCCCTGTGCGGGCTTGTCCCGGTCGACCGCGCCCGGCGCGGGAAGCGGGTCCTCGGCGTCGGGCCCGTTGGTTCCGGCTTCGGCGACGGCGGAGCAGCCGGTGAGCGTGAGGGCGGCGGCGAGCACGAGGGGGGCGAGGCGGCGCAGGGGGGTGGTGCGGGAGGTCGTGCGGGGTGTGGGGGTCAGGCGGGTCATGGGGGGCCTTCCGTCCGCTTCCGTGGTGCGGGTGGGACGTGGGGGCGGGCGGATCGGTTCCGGTCGCCCTGTCCGGGCCGGTCAGAGGCGTCTGGTGTCGGCGACGGCGCCGGCCGTGACGGGTGGGGTCTCCGTGTCCTCGGCTCCGTCGGGGCCGTCCGCGCTGAGGACGTCACCCACGACGCAGGTGATGTTGTCGTGCCCTCCGCCGGTCAAGGCCGCTTCCATGAGCATGCGTACCGTGGTCTCGGCCCCTTCGGACTTCGCCAGCAGTTCCCGGATGCGGCGCTGGGAGAGGGCGCCCGTCAGGCCCGACGTGCACAGCAGGTACCGGTCGCCACTCCGCACGGCGAGGGAGGCCGTGTACACCCTGGCGTCCCCGATACCGCACAGGAGCGGTGTCCTGCGCCGGTCCCCCGGGATCCCCTCCTGGTCCCCCTGGGGAGCCGCGGGAATCCCGCCTGCCGGCCACGGCGGCTCGGTGGGGTCGGGGGTGAGCTGGCTGAGGCGGCCGTCCCGCATGCGGAAGGCGGTGCTGCCGCCGGAATGCAGCAGCACCGCGTGCGGTCCGAACCGGTAGAGGGCGGTCACGGTGGTGGCCATGCCGCCGAGTGCGGGGTCCGCGGCGATCATTTCTGCCAGGTTCCTGTCGGCTCGCTTCGCGGCGATGATGAACGCCGAGATCACCGACTCCCGGGTGAGCCCTCGCCTGAGCTCGTGGTCCAGCTCCGCGATGACCTCGGCACTGGCGACCTGGCCCGCCTCCGCGGCGGCCGCTTCCCCGCGTCGGCCGTCGGCCACCGCGAGGAGGCGGGGTCCGGCGTAGGCCGAGTCCTCGTTCCGGTGGCGGTTCCTGCCCGGGTGGCTGCCCACGGCGGAACGGAGGACTTCCCGGAAGGACAGCGGTTCCGGGGGCCGTGGAGCCGGGGTGGCGGGCACGTGGATTCCTTGCCTGGGCCGGGGGCCGGGCACGGGGACGACCCGGCCGGTCGGACGCTCCAGGGCGTGGGACATGTCGGCCGCCGTGGCGTAGCCGTGGCGGCGCGCACGTGCGACGACGGCCGCCAGGTCGCCGGGCACGGTCGCGGGCGTGGCGGGCACGGGGCTGCCGAGCAGGGAGTGGAGCAGCTCGCCCACGGCGGCGACGTCGTCGGTGGGAGAGGCCGGGGACGGCCCGCCGTAGTGGTCGACGATCTTGACGTGGCCGGTGGTGGTGAGGCGCAGGCGGTCGGTCGAGAGGTACCAGCCGGACACGCCCTCGCGGTGGGCGTGCTCCAGTGCCTCCAGGACTTCCAGCGCGGTCCGCACGACGAGGTACGGGTACGAGTGGGGCTGCGTCCACTCGGCGAGGGTGCCGCCGCCGAGGCTCTCCGTGATGAAATACGGGCAGCTGACCCGGGACTGCTTCACCTCGCCCCAGTCGAGCACCACGGCCAGCGAGGGGTGGTTGAGGCGGGCCCGCGCGCGCATCCGGTCGACGAACCTCTCCCGCATGGCGGGGTCGGCGGCCAGGTCCGGCCGCATGACACGGATGGTGACCGGGCGGTCGAACAGGGTGTCCCGTCCGGGGATGTTCTCGGCCTCGCCGTCGCTCCTCTCGGCGGGGCCCGTGACCTCGTACCGGGTGCCGGGAAGCCTGATGCCGTCCGCCGGCGGGCTGTACGCGCGGTTGCGGAACATCCGGAGCTTGCCCACCCCGTTGCGGTCGCGGGTCTGGGGTTCGGGGCGGGAGCGGGAGCGGAGGGCCGTGGTGAGGAGGTCCGTGAGTTCGTCGAGGCGGATCACGGTGGGGCCGTCGGGGACGCCGCCACGGAGGAGGGTGAGGAGTTCGCCGGTGAAAGCGGTGTTGCGTTCGCCGGGCGGGGCGAGGGCTCGGACGGACTCGCCGGCGGCGGCGATCAGGTAGGTGCCCTTGATTTCGGCGCTGTCGGCCAGGGCGGTGGTGGACTCGGCGGCGCTCATCATGCCGAGGGCACGGCCGCCGTAGCAGCAGTCGAGGACGACGATCGTGCGCTCGGCACGGCTGCGGAGCAATGCGCGGCGGACCGAGTCGTACAGGAGGACGGTGTCGTCCTCGCCGGTGCGGGAGCCGGGCAGGCCCAGCCAGAGTCCGCCGCGGTCGGGGTCGATGAGGCCGTGGCCGGAGTAGTAGACGAGCAGTGTGTCGCGGGCCTCGCGCACGGCGGCGCGCAGGGGCACGAGGGCCTGCGTCGACGTTGCCGGGTCACAGGTGACAGTGCAGTGTTCGGCTGCGAGCCCCCACACCGCGGGGTCCCGCAGCTCGGCGGCGAGGTCCTGCACGTTGGCCTTGACGCCGGGCAGAGCTTCGAGGTGGTCGTACTCGCTGACGCCGATGAGCACCGCGCGGGACCGCTCCGGCCACGGCGGTCCGCTCATGCGTCGGTGCGCGTGAGCGCTTCGAGCAGGCGGGCCGCCGCCTCCGGATCCTCCCCCGTCAGCGTGACGGTGACGCCGTCGCGCTCGAACGTGACGGCGGGCGGGCGGGGGCGGGTGGAGCGCCAGGTGACCACGGCGAGGGCGAGGTTGGCGAGGCCGAACCCGGAGTCCATGACGAGCTGGACGTACTCCAGCGGTCCGCCCATGGATCCCGCGGGACCCGGTTCTCCGCCCAGTTCGATGCCGGCCTGGCGCCGGATCTCCGGGTTGTCGAGCAACCACTGGTGGAGCGACCGCAGTTCGTCCTCGGAAGCCCCGTCGGACTGGTCGTCCCCGTGGTTGTCGATGCTGATGCGCATGGTGCCGGTCCCCCGTTTCGCGGTCCCCGTCACCATGGCACAACCTCCGCTCCCCCGCAGCCGGTTCACGGTCCCGGACCGTCGTCCGCGTCCCCGGAAGGAGCCGTGCCGTCCCGCGGTCCTGATGCGGCCCGCCAGGCCTCGTACGCCGCGACGGCCGTGGGGAGGGTGGGGTGGATGCGGTCGGGGCCGACGGCCTCGGTGAGACCGTACGCGTCGAGCAGCAGGCGCAGCTCGTGTTTGACGCGGGCGAGGGCGAACACGACGCCGCGTCCGGCGAGTTCGGAGCGGAGGGCCTCGACGGCGTCGAGGGCGGTGATGTCGGCCTCGATGTTGGCCTCGGTGTTCAGCACGAACCAGCGCACCGGCTCGCCCCGCTCGTCCTGCGCGTCCACGGCGGCCAGGGCGCGCCGGCGGAAGTCCTCGGCGTTGGCGAAGAACAGCGGGGAGTCGTAGCGGTAGACGAGCAGGCCGGGGATGGTGCGGGCGGTCGGGTGGTCGTCGACGTCGTGCATGCCGGCCAGCCCGGGGACGATGCCGAGGACGGCGTCGTGCGGGCGGGCGACCCTGGCGAGCAGGTCGATGACGGACAGGGCGACGGCGACCAGGACGCCGTACAGGATGCCGAGGCCGAGGACGCCGAGGGCGCAGCCGACGGCGAGCAGGAGTTCGCGCCGGCGGAATGCGGCGAGCCGGCGGAACTCGCCGATCTCGACGAGGCGTACGGCGGCGTAGACGACGATCGCGCCGAGGACGGCGGCCGGGGTGTGCGCCAGGAGGGGGCCGAGGAAGAGCAGGACGGCGGCCACGCAGGCGGCGCCGGCGAGGGAGTACGCCTGGGTGCGGGCACCGGCCGAGTCGGCGAGGGCGGTGCGGCTGGCGCTGCTGCTGACGGGGAAGCCGTGCAGCGCTCCGGCGCCCAGGTTGGCCGCGCCGAGGGCGAGCAGCTCCCGGTTGGCGTCGAGGGGGTGGGGGTCGTCCCGGCGGGCGAAGGCCCGGCCGGTCAGGACGACGTCGGTGTAGCCGACGAGGAGGACCCCGACGGCCGGCAGGGCCAGGTCGGCGACGTCCTCCGGAGCTGGCAGGGCGAAGCCGGGCAGGCCGGCCGGGACGGCGCCGATGACGGCGACGCCGTCCGGGCCCTCGTCGAGGCCGAAGGCGGCCACCGCGGCGGTGGCGAGGACGAGGACGAGGAGCGGACCGGGGAGCCCGCGCCGGAGCAGGGGCAGGGTGAACAGCAGGAGCAGGCACCCGGCGGACAGGGCGAGGGTGGCCGGGTGCGCCTCGTCGAGCCGGCCGAGGAACCCGAGCAGCTGGGGGAAGAAGCCGGATCCGCCGCCCTCCGTCCCGGTGAGGCGGGGCAGCTGGTCGACGATCATGATGAAGGCGAGCCCGGTCAGGTAGCCCACGAGGACCGGCCGGGAGAGCAGGTCGGCGAGGAAGCCGAGGCGGACGGCCCAGGCGGCCAGGCAGAGCAGGCCGACGACGACCGCCAGGGCGGCGGCGAGGGCCGCGTAGCGCCCGGGATCGCCGGCGGCCAGGGGGCCCACGGCGACGGCGGTCATGAGGGCGGTGGTGGACTCCGGGCCGACGGACAGCAGCCGGGAGGTGCCGCTCAGGGCGTAGAGGACGAGCGCGGGGAGTGCGGCCCACAGGCCGGCGACGGGCGGCAGGCCCGCCACCGCCGCGTAGGCCATGACCTGGGGGACGAGGTAGGCGGCGACGGTGGTTCCGGCGAGCAGGTCGCCGCGCAGCCAGGCCTTCCGGTAGCCGCGGAAGGCGGGTGGGACGGCGGTGGTCCTGGTCCGTCCGGGCACGGGCATGGCACCTCCGGGGTTCGCGGGCGGGTTCCGGGCGGGGTTCGCGGCCGGACTTCCGGTCGGGGTTCCGGTTGGGGTTCCGGTTGGGGTTCTTGGCCGGATTACCGATCGGGCTTCCGGTCGGGTTTCCGGGTCGATTTCCGGGTGGTTCGCGGGCGGGTGCCGCACCATGGTGCCCCCGGCGGCGCGGGCCCGGCTGCCCCCACGGCGTGCCCGGTGCCCGGTCGTACCGGGACATGGGCCGATCGGGTCCCCGGACGGGGCCGGAGGGCCCATGCACGGGGCGGTGCCGTGACCAAGACTGGAGACCGGACCCGAACCCGGGAGGCCCGCCATGAGCACTCCGTCCCCCATCCGCATCAACGCCGCGCTGCCCGCGGACTTCCGCACCCGTCTGATGGAAGCGGCCCGCGAGGTGAACTTCGACGAGGGCACCCGGCTGTTCCGCGAGGGCGGACGGGCCGACCGGTTCTGGATCGTCAGGACCGGCACCGTGACCCTCGACGTGCACGTGCCGGGCCGGCGCGCGGCCGTCATCGAAACCCTCGGCCCGGGCGAGCTGGTCGGCTGTTCGTGGCTGTTCCGGCCGTACACCTGGCGGCTGGGCGCCGAGGCCGCGACCCCCGTCCGCGCGTACGAGTTCGACGCGGCGGCCGTGCGGAGGCTGATGGACGCCGACACCGCCTTCGGCTCGGCGCTCGGGCACTGGGTGGGCCAGGTTCTGGCACACCGGCTGCAGGCGGCCCGGGTGCGGCTGCTCGACCTGTACGCGCCGTACGGCAGCGGCAGTCTTCTCTGACCTGCGACGGCGCCCCGCGCCGCGGAGGAGGAGGTCGCCCTCGCGGGACATCTGCCGGCCGGCGGCGGGGCCTGGGGGCGCGGTGGGGCGGGTTCCTGGGACAATGCGGAGGGAAGCGGACAGCGCGGGCCGAGGCAGGGGAGATCATGTCGGACGAGCCGAAGGTCTCCGCCGGGACGCCGGTCAGGGTGTTCCTGCTCGACGACCACGAGATCGTGCGGCGCGGGCTGCGGGACCTGCTGGACGCCGAGCCGGACATCAGTGTGGTCGGCGAGGCGGGTACGGCGCAGCAGGCGCTGGCCCGCGGCCCGGCGCTGCGCCCGGACGTGGCCGTGCTCGACGTGCGGCTGCCCGACGGGGACGGCGTCTCGGTGTGCCGGGAGCTGCGGTCCCGGATGCCCGGGCTGGCCTGTCTGATGCTGACCTCGTTCGACGACGAGGACGCCCTGCTGGACGCGATCATGGCCGGGGCTGCCGGGTACGTCCTCAAGCAGATCAAGGGCTCCGACCTGGTCGCCGCGGTACGGACGGTCGCCGCCGGCCAGTCGATGCTGGACCCGGCCACCACCGCCCGGCTGATGCGCTCGCTGCGGGATCCGGAGGCGGTGCGGGAACCGGAGGACGCGCGGCTGGCGCCGCTCTCGGAGCGGGAGCGGGACGTGCTGGAACTGATCGGCGAGGGGCTGACCAACCGGGAGATCGCGCAGCGGCTGTACCTGTCCGAGAAGACCGTGAAGAACCACATCTCGCGGCTGATGGGCAAGCTGGGCGTCGAGCGGCGGGTGCAGGCGGCCGTGATCGCCGCCGAGGTGCTCCACGAGCACGGCCACGGCCACGATCCTGGGCACGGGGGCCAAGGTCACGCGCAGGGGCAGGGACAGGGACACGGAGAAGGGCCCGAGCACGGGCACGTCCGGTAGCGCGGCCGGGGCCCTCTGCACCCCGCCGGGCCGCCCGGGAGCAGGCCGCTGCCGTCGTCGGTCACGGTGACGGTGAGGGCGCCGTCGGCCACCGGTGTGGTGGCGAAGGGCGGCCGGCCCCGGCGGCGGGCCGGCATCATGACGCCGCTGAGCCTCTCCTGCGTACCGACGGTGACGGCGACGGTGGGGCCGAAGCCCGCCCAGCGCCCGGGCTGTACGGTGACCCGCGCGTCGGTCGCGGTGGGCCTCGACGCCCTCCCCCAGCGCGGGCGAGCCGCGCAGCTCGCCGGCGGGGGGCCGATCAGGTGGAGCACTCCCAATGTCCGCGCCGGTGACGTCCTTGGCAGCGGACCCGCCCTCTGCGCCCGTCTCCCGCCTCCGGCCGGCCGTGGTGGAGCGCGTCGCCCCCTTCACCGTGGCCACGGCGGGAGGGCTTTCCCGTCCGGCGGGACCGGACCTGTGAGGGGCTGCGGGCGGGCGGCGGGCCGGCGGCGGGTACGGGCCGGGCCGTGCGGTGGGGCTACGAGGAGTCGCGCGGGCCGTCGCCGGACCGCGGGAGGAGCATGACCGGGCAGAGCGCGTGGTGGACCAGGCTGTGGGTGACCCGGCCGAGGTTGCGGCCGAGTCCGAGGCGTGCCGAGGCCCGGCGGCCGCCCATGACCAGCAGGCCCGCCCGCCCGGAGGCCTCGACGAGGACGCCCGCCACGGAGGAGCTCGACTCGGCGTCGGCCTCGACCGTCAGGCCGGGGAACTCACCGCGGATGATCTCCGCGACGTCCATGAGGATCTCCACGTGCCGGGCGGCGGCCTCGTCCATGCCGTCGAGCATGGTGACCATCTGGCCCACGGACTGCAGCGTGTTCCACACGTGCAGGAGGCGCAGGGACCCCTTGCGCAGCTCGGCCTCGCGGGCGGCGTACCGGGCGCAGGGGAGGTCACCGGCGTCCCGTACGGCGACCAGGACGGTCTCGTGTTCCGCCGTGGCCTCGGCGCCCCGGACCACGACGACCGGGGTCCTGGCGGCTGCGGCGGTGTCCAGCCCGACGGAGCCGAGCAGGAGGGAGGCGAAACCGCCGCGTCCGCGGTTGCCGACCACGATGGTGCCGTGCGGGCCGGCCGCGCGGTGGAGGGCGGTGACGGCGTCGGCCTGGCTGAACTCCGTGGTGAGGTGGACGCCGGGGTGTTCGGCGGCGACGGCCTTCGCCGTCTCCTCCAGCAGCTGCCGGCCCTCGGAGCGGACCTCTTCGGCGGCGGCTGCGGACAGGTAGGAGCCTCTGAAGTCGGTGTCGGCCGCGTGGACGACGTGCAGGGGGCGATCGCGTCGTACGGCCTCGCCTGCGGCCCAGAGGGCGGCCGTGCGGGCCGGTCCCGAGCCGTCCACGCCGACGACGACGGAGCTGGTGTCCGGGGTGCGGAGGGTGCTTTCCACGGCTACTCCCAACCGAGGGTCCGATGGGGGGACACCTCCCACGCTGTCACCGGGGGTCCCGGCCGGGGAGGGCCGCCCGGGGCCGCCGCGGGGGCCGAAGGTCCTCATCGGCGGCCCCCGGGCGCGGCCCGGGCCGCGCGGCCCGGGCCGCGCGGGGTCGCGCCGGGCGGGTCACTGCCGCTTCGGGGACCGCCCTCCGGGCACCCGAGGCACCGCCCGGCTCCACCACCGTGTACGCGGGGACGCGGCTGGTCTCACCCGACCAGAGCTACGAGTTCGACCTGGAGACCGGGCGGGTCGTGCCCGACGGGACCGCGGAGTGGTTCCCCGGCCGGTCCGAGGGCGAGTTGGTGCCGGCCGACGACAACGACGCGTACGCCGCGCCGGACGCCCGCCTCACCCCGGCCGCCTGCCTGGAAGGCCTGGACACCCGGCCGGTCACCACCCTGGACCTCGCGGAGCTGGCCGGCCGGTCCTTCTGCGTCCGCGGGGACGGCGGCCGGGACCTGACCGCGCGTGCTCGCGGCGGACCCGGACGACGGCCCGGTGGGCATCACCGTCGACCGCTACCGCGCCACGGGCGGATAGGGCGCGGGACGAGCCCGGCCGGGGTGCGGGAAGGACCCGGCCGGGGTGCGGGAAGGACCCGGCCGGGGCGCGGGACGAGCCCGGCCGGGGCGCGGGACGAGCCCGGCCGGGGCGCGGGACGAGCCCGGCCGGGGCGCGGGAAGGACCCGGCCGGGGCGCGGGAAGAGCCCGGCCGAAAACCGGTGGAGCCGGGCTCCCGGGTGCGGTTAGCGTGCTCCCGCCCGCAACACCCTTTGGAGGAGATGCCGTTGTACTCCGTGTGAGACCCCCTGAGCGCTGATCCGTCGCGCGTCGCACCGCCGGTGCGCCGTGCCCCTTTCCGCTGCGGTCTTTCTCACTGGAACCGGTGCATCTCCTTGTCGCAGAACCGGGTGGCGGTCGCCACCTTCCTCCCCAGCTCCTTCTCCTTCGCCCTCCGCCGCTGCCCGGGCTGCGCGGAGCGGCTTCAGCGCGCGGACGGCCCGCGTCACTCCGGCCGGCCGGCCTGGCAGTCGCCGTACGGCCCGCCGGCGCGCCGGACGCACCGCGGCCGCTGGGCCCCCCGGCCCGTGCGGGCCGGAGCGCGCTCCCGGGTGCGGCGCGGACACGTCTGCGGGCGCTCCGACGTGTGACCGGCGGCGGCCCCGGCCCTCAGAGGGCCGGGGCCGTCGGCACGACCGGACCCCGGCTCACGACAGGGCCCGCCATGCCACGACCAGGGCTTCGCGGAACGCAGCGGTCTGGTCGGCGGTCAGGTCGGCGACCATCCGCCGCTCCAGCGCGCGGGCCGGGCCGGCGTACTCGGCCAGCAGGGCGCGCCCCGGTTCGGCGAGCAGGATGAGGCGTTCCCGGCGGTTGGCCGGGTTGGGCTCGCGGCGGATCAGGCCGCGGCTCTCCAGCGCCCGGACCATGTCCGCCATCGACTGGGCGGTGACGAACGAGTCGCGGGCGAGCTGGGCGGCGGAGATGCCGTCGTGCCGCTCCAGCACGGTCAGGGCGGTGTACTGCAGCGCCGTGATCCCGGCGGGCCTGAGCAGCTCGTCGAGCCGGGCGCGCACTGCCAGTTCGGTCCTCTTGACCAGGTAGAGCAGCGAGGTGCTCACGTCCGTCCTCCCGTGTCGGCGGTCCGCGGCGGGCGACCGTGCGGCCGCCGCAGCGCGCGCCACCGCGGCGGCGGCACGCCCCCACCTTAGGCCATTGACAGGAATCCTGTTGATTACCCAGACTGACGTTCATCAGGATTCCTGTCGATCGCGCCGCGGGCCGGCGCGCTCCGGCAGGCCCCCTCCCCCTTTACGCGAGGTACCCCTCATGGATCTTCAGGGCAAGGTCGCCGTCGTCACCGGCAGCGGGCGCGGTCTCGGGCTGGCATACGCGCAGGCCCTCGCCGCCGCCGGTGCCGCCGTCGTGGTCAACGACGTCGACCGGGCCGTCGTCGACGCCGCCGTCGCCTCGATCACGTCCCGGGGCGGCACGGCCACCGGCGTCGTCGCCGCGGTGGGCGACGCCGAGGCGGCCCAGCAGCTGGTGGACGCCGCCGTCGGCACGTACGGACGCCTGGACGTGCTCGTCACCAACGCCGGCATCCTGCGCGACCGCGTGCTGTGGAAGATGACCGACGACGACTTCGACGACGTGGTCCGCGTCCACCTCCGCGGCACCTTCACCTGCGCCCGCGCGGCGGCCGTCCGCATGCGCGAACAGGGCACCGGCGGCCGGCTCGTCCTCATCTCCTCCCCCGCCGGACAGCGCGGCAACTTCGGCCAGACCAACTACGCCGCCGCCAAGGCCGGCATCGTCGCCATGGCGCGTACCTGGGCCATGGAACTGGGCCGGGCCGGCATCACCGTCAACGCCGTCGTCCCCGTCGCCGCCACCGAGATGACCAGGACCATCCCGGCGTTCGCGCCCGTCATCGAGGAGTCGGAGCGCACGGGCGAGCCGCTGCCGGACTGGCTGCGCAAGAGCGAGGGCCTGGGCACCGTCGAGGACGTCGCCGCGCTGATCACCTTCCTGGCCTCGGACGACTCCGCCGGGGTGACCGGGCAGGCCATCGGCATCGGCGGCGACCGCCTCGCCCTGTGGGCGCACCCCAAGGAGAAGGCCGTCGCCTTCGCCGACGGCGGCTGGAGCGCCGGCGCCATCGCCGCCGAGTGGCCGGCCGGCGTCGGCGCCGAGCCCGAGACGTACGGCATCCCCGCACCCCAGGCTCCGGAGGCGTGACGTGGCCGGCCTCGCGCACGACCGCACCCTCGACCCTGGCCCCAGCCCCAACCCCAGCCCTGGCCCCGACCTCGTCCTCGACCTGGACCGGATCACCGCCATCGACGTGCACACGCACGCCGAGGTCTCCAAGGACGGCCACGGGGCGCTGAGCCCGGAGCTGTTCGGCGCCTCCGAGAAGTACTTCAAGGCCCACGGCCACCGGCAGCCGACCATCGAGGAGATGGCCGCCCACTACCGGGAGCGCGGCATGGCGGCGGTGGTGTTCACCGTCGACGCCGAGCACGCCACCGGTCATCCGCGGATCGCCAACGAGGAGATCGCCGAAAGCTGCGCCGCCCACGCCGACGTGCTGATCCCGTTCGCCAGCATCGACCCCCACAAGGGCCGGGCGGGCGTGCGCGAAGCACGGCGGCTGGTGGAGGAGCACGGGGTCCGCGGCTTCAAGTTCCACCCCAGCATCCAGGCGTTCTCGCCGAACGACCCGCTCGCCTATCCCCTGTACGAGGCCATCGAGGAGCTCGGCGTGCCCGCCCTGTTCCACACCGGCCAGACCGGCATCGGCGCCGGCGTCCCGGGCGGCGGGGGCATCCGGCTGCGGTACTCGAACCCCATGCTGGTCGACGACGTCGCCGTCGACTTCCCGGAGCTGCGGATCATCCTCGCCCACCCGTCCTTCCCCTGGCAGGACGAGGCCCTGGCGGTGGCCACCCACAAGCCGCACGTCTACATCGACCTGTCCGGCTGGTCCCCGAAGTACTTCCCGCCGCAGCTCGTCCGGTACGCCAACACCCTCCTCCAGGACAAGGTCCTCTTCGGGTCCGACTACCCCGTCATCACCCCGGACCGGTGGCTCGCCGACTTCGCGGCGCTCGACATCAGGCCCGAGGTCCGGCCGAAGATCCTCAAGGAGAACGCCGCCCGGCTGCTCGGGCTCCGCGCCGACTGTAGGAACCGCTCGTGTTGAACCAAGGCATCGGCTCCTGGCCCGCACGCCGGGCCCGCAAGACCCCCGACCGTCCGGCCGTCGTCCACGACAGCCGGACGTCGACCTACCGCGAGCTCCACGGGCGGGTGCTGTGCCTCGCCCACGCCCTGCGCACGCTGGGGGTGGCACGGGGAGACCGGATCGCCTACCTCGGCCCCAACCATCCGGCTTTCCTGGAGACCCTGTTCGCCGCCGGGACACTGGGAGCGGTCTTCGTGCCGCTCAACACCCGGCTCGCCGCACCGGAACTGGCCTACAACCTGGCCGACTCGGGCAGCACCGTCCTCGTCCACGCCCCCGAGCACACCGAGGCGGCCCGGACCGCGGCGGCCGGGGCGGGTGTCCGGCACCGGATCGTGGTCGCCGAGCGGGCCGGGGACGGGGCGCTCGGGTACGAGGAGCTCCTCGCCGGCGCCGGGGCGGCCGGGCCCCGCCCACTGGACGAGCCCGTGGCGCCCGGGGACCCGTGCATGATCATGTACACCTCGGGGACCACCGGCCGGCCCAAGGGCGCCGTCCTCTCCCACGCCAACCTCACCTGGAACTGCGTCAACGTCCTGGTCGACACCGACCTGGCGGGCGACGAGGTGACCCTCGTCGCGGCCCCGCTGTTCCACACCGCGGGCCTCAACATGACCTGCCTGCCGACCCTGCTCAAGGGCGGCCGGGTGGTGCTCCTCGGCGCCTTCGACGCCGACCGGGTGCTGGAACTGGTCGAGGAGCTGGGCGTGACGTACATGTTCGGCGTCCCCACCATGTACGACGCCATGGCCGCCCGGCCCCGGTGGGCCACCGCGGATCTGTCCAGCCTGCGCACCCTCAACTGCGGCGGCGCTCCCGTGCCCGCCCGCACCATCGCCGCGTACCTGGACCGGGGCCTCGCCTTCAGCCAGGGCTACGGCATGACCGAGGCGTCCCCCGGGATCCTCTTCCTGGACCGGGAGCAGGCCTCGGCCAAGGCGGGCTCCGCCGGGGTGCCGCACTTCTTCACCGACACCCGGATCGTGCTCCCGGACGGCCGGGACGCCGGGCCGGGCGAGCCCGGCGAGATCCTGGTCCAGGGCCCGAACGTCATGACCGGCTACTGGGGGCGGCCCGGGGACACCGAGGCCGCGTTCACCGCCGAGGGCGACGGCGCCGGCAGCGCCGGACGCTGGCTGCGCACCGGCGACGTCGCCCGGCTGGACGAGGACGGCTACGCGTACGTCGTCGACCGGGTCAAGGACATGTTCGTCTCGGGCGGCGAGAACGTGTACCCGGCCGAGGTCGAGGACGCTCTCCTCACGCACCCCGACGTCGCCGAGTGCGCCGTCTTCGGCGTACCCGACCCGCTCTGGGGCGAGGTCGGCCGCGCCGTCGTCGTCCTGCGGCCCGGCGCCCGGGCCGACGAGGCCGGGCTGCTCGGCCACCTGCGGGGCCGGCTCGCCAAGTACAAGATCCCCAAGTCCCTCGTGCTGACCGGGGACCTGCCCCGCACGGCCTCCGGGAAGATCCTCAAGCCCGCCGTGCGCGACGCGTACGCGGAAGGCCCGGACGGCCGTCCGCCCGCCTGACCCCCTTTGCCACCACCCGAAACCCGTCTTCCGCGGGCGGCGTCCACCGCCGCCCGCGCCACCGGAAGGAACTTCCATGCCCACCACCGCCCACGGCCTCGACGAGCTCAAGGCCCTCACCGGGGCCGACCTCGGCCGCACCGGCTGGCTCGACATCACCCAGCAGCGGGTGAACACCTTCGCCGACGCCACCGGCGACCACCAGTGGATCCACACGGACCCGGAGAAGGCCAAGGACGGGCCCTTCGGCCGCCCGATCGCCCACGGCTACCTCACCCTCTCGCTCGTCATCCCGCTCTTCGGAGAGCTGCTGGAGATCGCCGGGACCACGATGAGCGTCAACTACGGCCTGGAGAAGGTCCGCTTCCCCAGCCCCGTGCCGGTCGGTGCCAGGATCCGCCTGCACGGTGCGGTCGGCACCGTGGAGGAGGTCAAGGGCAACGGCGTCCAGATGCCGCTGACGTTCACCGTCGAGGTCGAGGGCACCGACAAGCCGGCCTGTGTGGCCGAGGCCGTCTACCGCCACTACGCCTGACGCCCCGCACGAACGGAGCCGGGGGCGGCGCCGACCACTGGGTCGGCACCGCCCCCGGCTCCTGTCCGTTTCCGCCACGGCCACCCGGTGGCACGGTGCCGCGGATCACCTGCCGGAGGCCGCGTTCAGCCGCCGGCGGGCGCGTTCAGCTGCTCCTCCAGGGCCGCCAGGGTGCGGTAGCAGGGCAGGACCTGGGCGATGGAGGCGTTCGGCTCGCGGCCCTCGCGGATGGCGGCGACGAACTCGCGGTCCTGGAGTTCGATGCCGTCCATCGAGACGTCCACCCCGCTCACGTCGATCGGCTCGTCCTTGCCGGTGACCAGGTCGTCGTAGCGGGCGAGGTACGTGCCCGAGTCGCCGATGTAGCGGAAGAACGTGCCGAGCGGGCCGTCGTTGTTGAACGACAGGGACAGGGTGCAGAGGGCGCCGTTCTCCGCGCGCAGCTGGATCGACATGTCCATCGCGATGCCGAGCTCCGGGTGGACCGGACCCTGGAGGGCGTTGGCCTGCACGATCGGGGAGCCGGTCTGGTAGGCGAACAGGTCGACGGTGTGGGCCGCGTGGTGCCACAGCAGGTGGTCGGTCCAGGAGCGCGGCTGTCCCAGGGCGTTGAGGTTCGTACGGCGGAAGAAGTACGTCTGTACGTCCATCTGCTGGATGCGGTAGTCCCCGGCCCGGATCTGCCGGCGCACCCACTGGTGGCTGGGGTTGAAGCGCCGGGTGTGTCCCACCATCGCGACCAGCCCGGTGCGCTGCTGGGCCGCCAGGCACGCCTCGGCGTCCGCCAGGGAGGAGGCGAGGGGGATCTCGGTCTGGACGTGCTTGCCGGCGTCGAGGCAGGCCAGCGTCTGCTCGGCGTGCATCGGGGTGGGCGTGGCGAGGATGACGGCGTCGACGTCGTCCATGGCCAGTATGTCGTCCAGGGACGCGACGCCCCGGCCGACGCCCTGTTCCGCGGCGAACTTCTGCGCGCTTTCGAGGCTGCTGCTCACGACGGCGGTCACCTCGACGCCCTCGATCCGGCGGAGCGCGGCCGCGTGCTTGGTGCCGAAGGCGCCGCCGCCGGCGAGGGCCACCCTGAGGGTGCGGTGGTGGGTCATGTCAGTTCACTCCTTCGGCGGGCTCCTGGGCCCGGGGGTGGTTTTCGAGGATCAGGTGGCCGACGGCGGTGTTGGACGCCGGCACGTGGTAGAAGCGGTGCCTGACCTCGACATCGCCCGATCCGTCGAGGTCGCCCATCGCCCCGCGGGCGATCAGCCACATCACCAGCTCGATGCCCTCCGAGCCCGCCTCCTCGACGTACTCCAGGTGCGGCACCTCTGCCAGGCCGGCCGGGTCGTCGACGAGCCGGTCGAGGAAGGCGTTGTCCCACTCGCGGTTGATGAGGCCGGCGCGCGGGCCCTGGAGCTGGTGGCTCATGCCGCCGGTGCCCCACACCTGGACCTTCAGCGGCCGGTCGTAGGACTCGATCGCCCGGCGCAGGGCCCGGCCGAGTGCGAAGCAGCGGGCGCCCGAGGGGACGGGGTACTGCACCACGTTGACGTGGAACGGGATCACCTTGCACGGCCACTCCTCGACGTCCCCGAACATCAGGGACAGCGGGACGGTCAGGCCGTGGTCGACGGTCATCTCGTTGACGAGGGTGAGGTCGAAGTCGTCCCTGATGAGGGAGTGGGCGATGTGCGCGGCCAGGTCGGGGTCGCCCTCGATGCCGGGGACCGGGCGGGGGCCGTAGCCCTCGTCGGCGGTGGGGTAGGCCGCCCCGGTGCCGAGGACGAAGGTGGGTATCAGCGAGAGGTCGAAGGTGGTGGCGTGGTCGTTGTAGACCAGGAAGACCACGTCGGGGAGGTTCTCCCGCTCCCACTGCCGGGAGAACTCGTAGCCCTCGAAGACCGGCCGCCAGTAGGGCTCTTCGGTCTTGCCGTGGTCCATCGCCGCGCCGATCGCGGGTACGTGCGAGGTGAAGACCGCGCCGGTGATCACGGCGTGCTCGGCGGGCGGCACGGTGTCGGCGTACGCGGCCTCCAGGACGGCGTGGTCGATCCGGTTGCCCTCGACCGGGCGGCCGCCGCCCACCATCATGTCGCGGTACTCCTGCTCGGTCATGCCGGTCATCGAGCCCGCCATCTGCTGGAACGACAGGCCGAGCGCCGCGCCCCACTTGGCGAGGAAGTAGATGTTGCCGCCCTCGCGCATCGCGGCGTTGAGGTCGCGGTCGAGCAGGGCCCGCTTCTGTGCCTCGCGCAGCGGCCACGCGTCGAGGTAGGCGCGCTCGTCGGCGAGGTAGGCGGCGCGGTTCTCCGCCGTCATCAGCGACATGCAGAACTGGTTGAGGTGGTAGCCCTTGGCGGACTGCTCGGCGTCGAAGACGGTCGTACCCGGAACCAGCCTGTAGGTCTTGTCCAGTGACACGGTGGTGCTCCAATCGTGGGCGGGCGGTCAGCCGGCGTCGGGCCAGTACAGGCGCATCGGGTTGTCGACGAGGAGCTTGCGCTGGAGCAGCGCGGTCGGGGCGATGTGCGGGACGAAGTCGACGAGCAGGCCGTCGTCGGGCATGTGGCCGGTGAGGTTCGGGTGCGGCCAGTCGGTGCCCCACAGCACCCGGTCGGGGAACTCCTCGACGACGCGGCGGGCGAACGGCACGACGTCGCGGTACGCGTGCTGCTCGCCGTCGAGGGCGGGCGGGCCGGTGACCGACAGCCGCTCCGGGCAGGTCACCTTGCACCAGATGTCGGGCCGGGCCCGCATGAAGTCGAGGAACGCCTCGAACTCCGGGCCGTGCGGGTCCCGGGTGACGTCGGGCCGGCCCATGTGGTCGACGACCAGCGGCACGGGGAGGGAGAGGAGGAAGTCGCGGATTCCGGCGAGGTCGGCCGCTTCGAAGTAGACGACGACGTGCCATCCGTAGGGCTCGATCCGCTTGACGACGTCCCAGAGGTCCTGGCGCGGGGCCGTGTCGACGAGCCGCCTGACGAAGTTGAACCGCACGCCGCGGACGCCCGCGTCGTGGAGCTCGCGCACCGCCGCGTCCGTGATGCCGGGCCGTACGGTGGCGACGCCCCGGGCCAGGCCCCCGGAGGCCCGCAGCGCGTCGGTCATCGCGCTGTTGTCGGCGCCGTGGCAGGTCGCCTGCACCACGACGTTGCGGGCGAAGCCCAGCCGGTCGCGCAGCGCGAAGAGCCGGTCCCTGGACGCGTCGCAGGGGGTGTACTTGCGCTCGGGGGCGTACGGGAACTCAGCCCCGGGGCCGAAGACGTGGCAGTGCGCGTCGACGGCGCCCTCGGGCATCCGGAACCGGGGCCGGCTCGGCGCGGGGTGCCAGTCCAGCCAGCCGGGGGTCTTCTCGAAGCTCGTGGTCATCGTCAGTCCTCGTACCGGAGTCCGAGCTCGGCCAGGGGGCCGCGCATCGCGTACATGTCCAGGCCGAGTTCGCCGGCGCGGAACCGCGTGCGCTTGTCGGCCTCGCCGGCCTCGCGCCGGGCCGCTGCCGCGGCGACCTCGGCAGCCCGCTCGCGGGGCACCACCACGACGCCGTCGCGGTCGGCCACGACCACGTCCCCCGGCCTGACCAGGGCGTTGGCGCAGACGACCGGGACGTTGACCGAGCCGAGCGTGGCCTTGACGGTGCCCTTGGCGTTGACCGCGCGGGAGAAGACGGGGAAGTCCATCTCCGCCAGGTCTGCCACGTCCCGTACGCCGCCGTCGATGACCAGGCCCCGACAGCCGCGGGCGCGGAACGAGGTGGCGAGCAGCTCGCCGAAGAAGCCGTCCTCGCTCTCGGTGGTGCAGGCGGCGACCACGACGTCACCCTCCCGGATCTGCTCGGCGGCGACGTGGAGCATCCAGTTGTCGCCGGGCTGGAGCAGCACGGTCACGGCGGTGCCGCACAGCCGGGCACCGGGGTAGACGGGGGTCAGGTACGGGCGCATCAGCCCGGTCCGGCCCATGGCTTCGTGGAGGGTGGCCACGCCGAACGCCGACAGTGCGGCGACGTCCTCGGGGGCGGCGCGGGTGACGGAGGTGTGGACGACACCGATCTCGGTGTGCTCCATGGGGCTTCTCCTGGGGTCAGTGGGCGACGGCGGCGGGGTGGGCGGCACTCGCCGGGCCGGCGGACCGGCCGGCGGGGCGGGAGGCCGGGCGAGAGGCGAGGCGGGCGGCGAGCCGGGGGTAGACGCGCAAGGCGTTGCCGGAGTAGACGGCGGCCCGGTCGTCGTCGGTGAGGTGCGGGGTGGCCTCGACGTACCGCCGGGTGTCGTCGAAGTGGCGGCCGGTGCGCGGGTCGACGTCGCGGACGGCGCCGATCATCTCGCTGGCGAAGAGCAGGGACCGGGCGGGCACCACCTGCGTGAGCAGGTCGATGCCGGGCTGGTGGTACACGCAGGTGTCGAAGAAGACGTTGTCCAGCAGCGTTTCGGGGTCCGGCCGGCCCAGTGCCATCGCCAGGCCGCGGAACCGGCCCCAGTGGTAGGGAACGGCCCCGCCGCCGTGCGGGATCACGAACCGCAGCGTGGGGAAGTCGGCGAACAGGTCGCCCTGGACCAGCTGCATGAAGGCCGTGGTGTCGGCGTTCAGGTAGTGGGCGCCGGTCGTGTGGAAGGCCGGGTTGCAGGAGGTGCTGACGTGGATCATGGCGGGGACGTCGTACTCGGCCATCGCCTCGTAGAGCGGGTACCAGCTGCGGTCCGTCAGGGGCGGGGCGGTCCAGCTGCCGCCGGACGGGTCGGGGTTGAGGTTGACCGTCACCGCGCCCAGTTCCTCGACCGCCCGGCGCAGCTCGGGCAGGCAGGTGGCGGGGTCGGCGCCGGGCGACTGCGGCAGCATCGCGCCCATCGCGAAGCGGTCGGGGTGGAGCGTGCTGACGCGGTGGACCAGGTCGTTGCAGATCCGGGCCCACATGGCGGAGACCCGGAAGTCGCCGATGTGGTGGGCCATGAAGCTGGCCCGGGGCGAGAAGACGGTCAGGTCGCTGCCGCGCTCGTCCATGAGGCGCAGCTGGTTGGCCCCGACCGCCCGGCGCAGGTCGTCGTCGGTGATGACCAGCTCGTCGGGGTCCGGGAAGGGGGCGCGGCCGTCGGCCGCCGCAATCTGCCGCTCGCGCCACTCGGCCAACTGCGGCGGTGCGGTGGTGAAGTGGCCGTGACAGTCGATGATCATGGGATGTCTCCTGGGGGCGTCGGGGTCGGCCAGGGTCGGTCAGCCCTGGGAGGCGACGGGCCAGCCGGTGTACTGCTCGGCGAGGTAGCTGCGGCCGGCGCGCGTGCCCACGACGTTGTCGAGTTCGCCGAGCTGGCGTCGCAGGTCGAACGGCGAGCCGCCGGGCGGGGTGTGGAGCAGCTGGGTCATCCAGTGGGAGAAGTTCTGCGCCCGCCAGATCCGTTGGAGCGCCCGCGGCTGGTAGTCGTCCAGCGCGGCCTCCCCCGCCGGGCCGAGTGCCCGGAGCAGGACGCCGGCCAGCACCTTCACGTCGTGCAGCGCGAGGTTGAGCCCGCGGGCGCCGGTCGGCGGGACGGTGTGCGCGGCGTCTCCGGCGAGCGTCATCGAGCCCCAGCGCATGGGTTCCTGGACGAACGAGCGGAAGCGCAGGACCGTCTTCTCCAGGATCGGTCCCTCGTTGAGGCGGAAGCCGTCCTCCCCGGCCACCCGGGCCTGGAGCGTCTCCCAGATCCGGTCGTCCGGCCAGGCGTCGGCGGACTCGTCCGGGGAGCACTGGAAGTACATGCGCTGCACGGTCTCGGTGCGCTGGCTGATCAGTGCGAAGCCGTGTTCCGAGTGGGCGTAGACCAGCTCGGGTGCGCTGGCCGGCGCCTCGGCCATGATGCCGAACCAGGCGAACGGGTACTCCTTGCCGACTCGGACCCGCCGGTCCTCGGGGACGAGGTTGCGGCACATGCTGCGCGATCCGTCCGCGCCGACCACGTACCGGGCCCGGATCTCGTGCCGGGCTCCGTCGGGGGTGGTGTAGCGGACCCGCGGGGCGCGGTTGGTGACGTCGAGGACCTCGGTGTCCCGGACGCCGAAGCGGACCGTGCCGCCGTCCCGGTCCCGGGCGTCGGCCAGGTCGGTGAACACGTCTGTCTGCGGGTAGAGCCAGACCGACGCGCCGACCAGGTCCTGGAAGTCGAGGCGGTGGGGGCGGCCGCCGAAGCGGAGCTCCACGCCCTCGTGTTGGTGGCCCTCGCGCAGGACCCGGTCGGACACGCCGGTGTCGACGAGGTCCCGGGCGGCATCGGCTTCCAGGATTCCGGCCCGCTGGGTGGTCTCGATCTCGTGGCGCGTGCGCGTGTCGACGACGGCCGTCTCGACTCCGGCGCGCCCCAGCAGGTGCGCCAGCATCAGGCCGGCCGGACCTGCGCCGATCACGGCGACGGGGACCGAGGCAACGGTGTCGACGACGGCGTCGGCCATGGCATCTCCTGAGCAACGGGGGACGTGGGGAACACGTCGAACGTTGGCAGCAGGGGCCGCGGCCGGTCAGCGGCGTTTCCGTCAGGCGGAAGCCCGCCCGGACGCAAGGGCATGCCAGGACGCCGGGGAAAGCGTGCCCGGGCGGCGGGCGGATGGGCCGCGGAGGTCAGTCGGTCGGGCGGGTACGGCGGCCCAGCTCGTCGGAGATCCCGTGCACGGCCCGCAGCAGCGGCTCGCGCAGGCCGCGCGCACGGTTCGCGCTGCGCGTGGCGATCACGATGCCGAGCGCGGCACCGACCGGCCCGCTCCGGCCGGTCCGCACCGGTGCGGCCACCGCGACCGTGCTCTCCGAGAGCTGCCGGTCGCTGACGAAGACCTGCTCGCGGCGGATGCGGTCCAGCTGGGCGCGGAGCGTCCTCGGGTCGGTGACGGTGTGCGGGGTCCAGGCCCGCATCGGCGACTGGAGCACCTCGTCCTGGATGTCGACCGGCGCGTGCGCGAGCAGCACCCGCCCCATCCCGGTGGAGCCGATGGGGAACCGGGTCCCCACGGACGTGAGCAGTTCGACCGACCGGTGCCCGGCGATCCGCTCGACGAACACGAGCTCCGTACCCTCGCGCACCGCGAGCTGGACGTTCTCGTGGGTCGCCTCGTAGAGGTCCTGCATGAAGGGCAGCGCGACGTCCCGCAGGATCTGGGTGCGCGGGCAGCCCGCGGCGATCTCCCAGAGCCGCAGGCCGACGTGCCAGGCCCCGTCCTCGCCGCGCTCCAGTGCTCCCCAGTCCGCCAGTTCCGCGACGACCCGGTGCGTGGTGCTGAGGGCCAGGCCGGTGCGCTGGGCGATCTCCGACAGCGTCTGCGACGGGTGTTCGCGGTCGAAGGCCGCGAGGACCTCCAGTACTTTTCCAGCTGCAGTGCTGCGGGTTGTGCTCACGCGGTCAGTGTCGCAGACCTCTTTCGGGGCCCCGCGTCGAGCGCCGTACGATCTGCGGCACACCAAGGAGGCAATGTGAACCAGGAGATCGTCGGGCTCTCCTCGATGGCGACACGGCCGGTACTGGCCGATCTGTCCGGGCGGTTCCGGCGCGCCGGCGGACCTGCGGTGCGCTTCGAGGCGGCGGGCGGGGTCGAGGTGGCGCGCCGGGTGCGCGCGGGCGCCGAGGCCGACCTGCTCGTACTCGCCGACGGCGCGATGCGCGCGCTGGAGCGGGAGGGGCACCTCGTGGCGGGTACGGTACGGCCGCTGTGGATCTCCCAGGTCGTGGCCGCCGTGCCGGACGGGGCCCCGGTTCCTGCGCTCGGGTCGGCGTCCGACCTGCGGTCCGTCCTGGAGGCGGCGGAGCGGATCGCCTACTCCACCGGGCCGAGCGGGACCGCGCTGGTCGACCTGATCGGGCGGCTGGGCCTCGCCGACGCGCTCGCGGACCGGCTCGTCCAGGCACCGCCGGGGGTGCCCGCCGGGAGCCTGCTGTCCTCCGGCCGGGCCGACCTGGCGTTCCAGCAGCACAGCGAACTGATGGACCTGCCGGGTGTGGTGGTCGTCGGCGCGCTGCCGGGGGACGCGGCCATCAGCTCCACGTTCACCGGAGGCGTCCTGGCCACCGCGTCCCGGCCGGACGCCGCCCGCGGCGTCCTCGACTTCCTCGGCTCGGCGACGGCGTCGGAGGCCGCGCGCGCCAGGGGGATGCGCGCGGCGGGGGCGTAGACCGCGCCCTTCCGGATCGGGACCGGCCGGGTCCGGCCGCGGGCGGCCGTCAGTCGGTGGTGCGTACGGCGAGGGCCGGGCGGATGGCGGCCGCGCGCCGGGCCGGCCCGAAGGTGGCCAGGAGCGAAGCGGCGAAGGTGACGGCGGCGAGGGTGGCGATGCTGGTCCACTCGACCGGGAACCCGCCTTCGAGGCCCTCGAAGGCGGCGCTGTTGCCGTACATCAGCCAGGTCGTGAGCACCCCCAGGAGGGTGCCGAGCGCGATGCCCTCCAGGGTGATGAAGGCGCTCTCCCAGAGGAAGGACCGCTGGACCGTGCGGGCGCGGAAGCCCAGCGCCCGCAGGATCCCGATGGTGCGCCGGCGTTCGCGGACGGCCCGGACCATGACGACGCCGAGGCCGGTGATGCCGACCAGCAGGCCGAGTGCGAGGAAGCCCTGCATGAGGCGGAAGAAGGCGGTGCTGGCGTCGAACTGGCGGCGGATGTCGGATGCGATCGGGGTGGCGACCAGGCTGGCGGACAGGTGCTCTCCCTGAAGTCGGCTCGCCAGGACGTCGGGTGAGGCGCCGGGCCGGGTGCTGACCAGTGCGGACGCGTTCTGGGCCTGGGCGCCGAAGAGGTTGCGGAGGCCGCGTTCGCCCATGACGACGGGGTAGACCGTCGAACTCGAACCGGTGCCCGGGTAGAAGAGCAGGCCGTTGCTGAGGACTCCGGCGATGGTCTTGCGTTCGCTGCGGCCCGTCCGCGGGTCCGTCAGGGTGAGCGTGTCGCCGGGGTCGTAGTAGTCGCCGGCCGGGCCGCCCGTACTGCCGAAGAACCCGTCGATCACGACGTAGCGGGGGTCCTCGGCGAGTGCCCGCCACACCGCCGGGTCGTCCTCCAGGCCGGCCAGCCGTTCGCGGAAGGTGATGCGGCTGACGGCCCCGTCGGGCACCCCGACGACGGCCGCGTCGAGGGGCTGGGCGGTGCGGCCGCCCGGGTCGCCGGCCCGGCCGGTGGCGTTGAGCAGCGGGGTGACGGCCGCGATGTCCGCGCCGTGCGCGCCGTCGCGCAGCTCGGCGGGGAGCCCTTCACGGGCGGCCTGCGGGTTGTAGTCCAGGCGCAGCGAGTACCCGGCCGTGGCGTCGGCGACGACGCCGTCGACGCCGGCGTTGAGGATGCCCGAGATCTCGGTCAGCAGGACGAGGACGAACACGATGAGCGTGTACATCACCAGGGTGGCGCCGGTCCTGAACCGCTTGGCCAGCGGGTAGGTGACGGCCAGTCGCGCTGCCAGTCCCGCTTCCGAAGGGCGGTCCAGGAACCGCCGCACGGGCCGCAGTACGGCCCGCTGGTTGTTGCTGACGAGCACGACCGCGGAGAAGGCGCCGAGGGCACCCTGGATGACGTAGACCGACATGGACGGCGTGTCGAAGACGTCGGGGCGCAGGACGGGCGCCAGCAGCGTCCAGGCGAGCACCGCTCCCGCGACGAGCGTGGTCGCGGTGTGGCGGGGCAGCAGGCGCGTCAGCAGCGGGGCGGCGAAGGCGAGGGCGAGGGCGGGCAGGAGGTAGGTCGCGTCCGGCTGGCTCCGGGCCACCGCGGGCACGGCGGCCAGCGCGCAGAGCACCGCCAGCGCGGTGGAGACGGCGAGCAGCAGGCGGCGCGTGCGCTGCGCCGGTGTCGCGGGCAGGTCCCGGATGGCGGCGATGATGTTGAACCTGCTGATGCGCACGCTGGTCGCCAGGATGGCCGCGAAGGCGATGAGCAGGCCCATGGCGGCGCCGTTGAGGATGCTGGTGGGTGTCACGTCGAAGGCGATGCGGATGCCGCTGCCTCCCACGGACCAGCCGCGGAAGATCTCCGCGGCCACCACCGCGACGGCCCAGCCGACGCCGACGCCGATCGCCACGCCCGGCAGTACGGACAGCAGGGCGTAGGAGGTGCCTTCGAGTGTGAAGGACCCCACCAGGTGGGACCGCTTCATCCCGACCGCCCGGACCATTCCCATCTGCGGCTTCCGCTCCTCGCCGAGCATGACGAAGATGTTCACCAGCAGGAGGGCGCCGGCGATGATGCTGAAGCTGCCGATCATGAGGAACAGCGCGCCGAGGGAGTCCCCGGCCTGCTCGGCTTCGCGGAGCACGGTGTGCTTGGGCGTCTCCACGGCGGCCTGGCCGGCGAGCGGTCCCAGAGCCCGGCGGATGTCCGCGCCGACCTGCTCGGTCAGGGCGTCGCCGCCTTCGACACCGCCGCGGTTGGACACGAACGTGACGGAGCGCGGCTCGGTCCCGGCGGCCCGGGCGGCGGCTTCCAGGGTCCCGGGGGCCAGGAAGGCGTCGCGGTTCATCCGGCCGCCCAGCCCCACGCCGGCCAGCCCCTGTTCGGGCACGACCCGGTCCACGCGGTACGTCCCGGGCGTCCCGAAGAGGTAGAGCGTGACGGTGTCCCCGGCGCCCACGCGCAGCGAGCGGGCCAGTGGCTCGTTGAGCACGACCCGGTCCCGCAGGGGCGGGCGTCCGCCGAGGCCCGGGTCGCCGTGCCCTGCGCCGAAGCGGGACGCCTCGGCGAAGTCCAGTTGCCAGGCGAGGACGCGGGGTTCGGCGGCGGGCCGGCCGCCGGGCCGGCTCACGGCCGAGGCCTGCGTGACCTGGGCGGTCAGTACGCCGTCGACGTCGGGGTCGCGGGCCAGTGCCCCCAGCCGCTCGGTGACGGCGCGGCCGGCCGCGCCCGGCGGGGCGACCACGCGTTCGTCCACCGGTCCCAGGCTCCGGTACGCCTCCTGCCGTACCGAGAAGTTGAGGGTGTCGCCGACGACCAGTGCCCCGACGATGATGGCCGTGCCCAGGACCGAGCCGCCGATCACCAGCGCCGCCTCGGTGGGCCGGCGGGCGAGCTGCCGGGAGGCGAGCCGCCGCGAGACCGGCTGGCGGACGGCCACCACCGCGAGCGCGACGAGGGCGAGGGCGAGGGTGACGAGCAGCGGTGCCAGCAGGTCGGGGTACATGGCTCATCCCAGGGGTACGTCGGTGCCCACGCGTGGGGCCTCCGCGTCCTGGCGGACGTCTCCGGCCAGTCGTCCGTCCCGCATGCGGATCAGGCGCGGAACGCGGGCGCCGATGGCGCCGTCGTGGGTGACCAGGACGATCGTCTGGCCCTCGTCCCGGTTGAGTTCGCACAGGAGGTCCATCACCTGGCCGGCCATGGTGCTGTCCAGGTTGCCGGTGGGTTCGTCCGCCCAGACGATCGCCGGGCGTCCGGCGAGTGCGCGGGCGATGGTCACGCGCTGCTGCTCGCCGCCGGACATCTCGCTCGGCCGGTGGTCGACCCGGTGTCCGAGGCCGACCCGGTCGAGCATGGCCAGGGCCCTGCTGCGGGCCTCGGACGGCCGGGTGCCCACGAGCAGCAGGGGGAGCTCCACGTTCTCCACCGCGGAGAACACCGGGATGAGGTTGAAGGCCTGGAAGACGAAGCCCATGCTGTGCGCGCGGTGCCGGGTCCGCGCGGCGTCGGACATGGCGAAGAGGTCGTGGCCGTCGATCAGGACCCGGCCGTCGTCGATGTCGTCCAGGCCCGAGAGGCAGTTCAGCAGGGTGGTCTTGCCGGAGCCGGACGGGCCCATGACCCCCACCATCTCGCCGGCGCTCACGGTGAGGTCCAGGCCGGCGAGGGCGGTGACGGCCACCGAGCCGGTCCGGTAGACCTTCCGTACTCCGGTGGCGGCGAGGAGCGGCCGATCGGTGTCCATGCGCTCATGCTCCAGGCGGGCCGGCGGACCGGGGAGGGCCGAACGGTCCCCATCGGGGACCGGTACGTCCCACGGGGCGGGCCGGTCACGCCGCTCCCCCTTCGAGCGCAACCCCGGACGTACACGCGCCGGGCGCACGAGCAGCGGCGGCATGACCACTCCCCTCCTGGTGCACGCGGTGCCGGCCCGTCCGGCGGTAGGGCCGCCCAGGTCCTGGTGCGGGTCCGGAGGTCCCGATCCGTACGGGAGGGGCCGGATGGCGGGCCGCGGGGCCCGGCCGGGCACGCGACGGGACCGTTCGGCCCTCCCCCGCCGGGCGCTCCGGGTGGACGGTGGACATCTGAGCCGCGCGTCCGGGGAGACGGGGCGCGCCGACGGCGGGAGGTGCCCCATGCGGCATGTGAAGGTCGCGGAGCTGATGACGGGAGAGGTGGTGTCCGTCGTTCCGGCCACCCCCTTCAAGGACGTCGCCAAGCTCCTGGTCCAGCACGACATCACGGGTGTTCCCGTGCTCGACGAGGAGGACCGGGTTCTCGGCGTCGTCTCGCAGACCGATCTTCTGGCGCAGACGGCTCCGCCGGCCGGCGCGGAGGAGGACCCCGCCGGGCTCCGGCAGCTGCCGGGCCGACCGGGCCCGCGGGCCGTCGCCCCGGGTCGGGCCGCGGTCCCGTCCCGCGGGACGGCGGGGGAGGTGATGTCCGCTCCCGCGGTCACCGTGCACGCCGACGAGCCGGCCGCCGATGCGGCGCGGCTGATGGCCCGCCGGGGGGTCGAGCGGCTGCCCGTCGTGGACGTGGAGGACCGGATCGTGGGCATCGTCACGCGCCGCGACCTGCTCCGCCTGTTCCTCCGGCCGGACGAGGAGATCCGGCACCGGGTCGAGCACGACGTCCTCGCGGGTGTCCTGGGCGCGCCCGCGGACTCGGTCGAGGTGCACGTCGTCGACGGCATCGTCACGCTGTCCGGCCGCCTGGACCGTACGAGCCAGCTCCCCGTCCTGCAGAACCTGGTCGAACGGCTCGACGGGGTCGTCGCGGTGGCCTCCCGGGTCACCGCCCGCACCGACGACGCTCCCACCGCTTCCCCCGAAGCTTCTCGCCACGCGATGCCGTGGTGAGCCCCGACAGGACACTCCCATGCCCGCTCGTCTCCTCCTCGACCCCCTGACCGCCGTCCGGCTCGTCGACGACGCCGTCACCGCCCCTTCGATGCACAACGCCCAGCCCTGGCGCTTCGTCCTGCGCACGGGCACCGGCACGATCGAGCTGTACGGCGACCCGGGCCGTTCCATGGCCCACGCCGACCCCGACCACCGGGCCCTCCGCATCGGCTGCGGCGCCGCCCTGTTCGACCTGCGCGTCTCGGCCGCCCACCGCGGCCTCCTGGCACAGGTGCCGACCGGTCCCCACCCCGCCGACCCGTGGTGGTACGCCACCGTCGGCTTCACCACGGCCCCCGCAGCCGATCCGGCGCTCGCCGGTCTCCATCCCGCCCTCCGCCGCCGCCACACCAGCCGCTTCCCCTTCCGCGACGAAGCCGTGCCGCCCGCCGTCCTGGCAGGGCTCACCGCCGCCGCCCGGACCGAGGGCTGCCGTCTCACGTTCCCCGAGCCGTGGCACGTCCGGACGGTCCTGGGGCTCGCCCGGGACGCCGAGCACCGCGAGGAGACCGACCCGGCCGCACGCGCCGAGACGGCCGCCTGGGTGCACACCGGGCCCGGCACGGGAGGCCGCACGGACGGCATCCCGGTGACCGCGTTCGGCCCGCACGCCACCGCGGGCACCGCCACCGTCCGCGACTTCGGCCGCGTCCGCCCCGTACGCGGACAGGCCTGGGCGACGTTCGAGAAGGACCCCCGGCTCGCCCTCCTGACCACCGACGGCGACGGGCCGGCCGACTGGCTGCGCGCCGGCCAGGCCCTCCAGCGCGTCCTGCTCCGGGCCACGGCCGACGGACTGGCCACGTCCATGACCTCGCAACCCCTGGAATGGCCGGAGCTGCGCTGGACCGCCCGCGACCCCCTCGCGGGCAGGGGGCACGTCCAGATGGTCCTCCGCCTCGGCTACGGGCCACCCGGCGCCCCCACGCCACGCCGCCCCGCCGCCGAAGTCCTCGAAGTGCGGTGAGGGCCCGGCCCTCGGGAAAGGGCGTGCGCCTCCACCCGGCGCGGGCACAGGCAGCACCCGGCGCGGGCACAGGTGAACCGCCCCCGGCGCACAGGGAGGTGGGCGCCGCACAGGGCGGTCGGCGCACGGAGAGGTGGGCGCCGCACAGGGCGGTCGGCACACAGAACGGTCGGCGCACCAGGGCCGGCGCCGACCGCTCCTGCGACCGCTCCTCAGGCGGCGGTCAGTTCCCGGCCGATGTGGTGGGCCCAGGTCTGGATCCGCTCGGGGTTGCGGAAGTCGCCTCCCTTGCCCTGGCGGACCATCGCCTTGGCGATGAAACCGGGGGTGCTGTCGGTGATGCTGCCGCCGAAGGTCATGTGCTCGCGCGCGCCGAGCCGTTCCATCTGCCGTGCCACGGCCTTGACCGGCGGGATCTCGTGCTGCTCCGCGGAGCTGTCGACCGGCCCGCTGCTGAACAGCCAGACGGGGCGGTGCCTGAGGTACTGCTCGTTGCGTTCGGCGCAGCGCTTCGCCTTGCCGCTCCAGTGCCCGGCGTACAGGGACCCGCCGAGCACGACGGCGTCGAAGCTGCGTACGTCGGCCACGTCGTCGGCGGGCAGGACGACCGCGTCGAGGCCGTCCTCGCGGAGGGTCCTGCCGATCTCCTCGGCGATCCCCGCCGTCGCGCCGTGCCTGGTTCCGTAGGCCACCAGGACCCGCTTGGTGTTCATGACACTCTCCCTCCGTGGCATCGGCACCGCCGCGTACGACGGGGATGCTCCGGCCGGTCCGGGCGGCCGGCAGGCGCCCCGGACGGTTTCCGGTTCCAATGTCGAGCCCCGGCGGTCGGCGGCGCTTGGGCCGTTCGGTCCCCGTCGGGGACCGAACGGGCTCCTCCGGCCCGCGCCGGCGGGTGGGACGGTGGAGACCGGGGACACCTTCCCCGGAAGGAGGGCCGCAGCCATGTCCGAGACGACCCCCGCGCCCACCGCCCCGCCCGCGCGGCCGGCCCTGCTCCGGTTCCTCGGCGGCGTGCGGACCGTCACGGGCAGCAAGTTCCTGGTCGAGGGCGACCGCGCCCGGCTGCTCGTCGACTGCGGGCTCTTCCAGGGGGTCGCGGACCTGCGACGCCGCAACTGGGAGAAGCCCGGTGTCGATCCCTCCGACATCCACGCCGTGGTCGTCACCCACGCCCACCTCGACCACTGCGGGTACCTTCCGCGCCTGGTCCGGCACGGCTTCCGCGGCCCCGTCCTCATGAGCACCGCCACCGCGCGGCTGGCCGAGATCGTGCTCCGCGACAGCGCCCGCCTGCAGATGGAGGCGGCCGAGCACGCGAACGACCACGGCTGGTCGAAGCACCGGCCGGCCAAGCCCCTCTACGACGACGCCGACGTCGAGCAGACGATCAAGTTCTTCGACCCGGTCCCCGTCGGCGGCGAGGTCGAGATCGTCGGCGGGACGAGACTCGTCCTCCACCACGGCGGGCACATCCTCGGCTCCACCTGGGCCCGCCTGACCCTGGAAGACGGCCACACCCTCGCCTTCAGCGGCGACCTCGGCCGGCCCGGCCACCCGCTCCTCCTGCCCCCCGAGCCGTTCTCGGGGGCCGACGTCCTCCTCATGGAATCCACGTACGGCGACCGCCGCCACGACCACGAGAGCGCACGGCGCGCATTCGCCTCCGTCATCGCCCGCACCCTGGCCCGCGGCGGCACCGTGGTCGTCCCGGCCTTCGCGATCGACCGGACCGAGGTCGTCCTCCACGAACTGGCCGCCCTCCGCGCCGAGGGCACCCTCCCGCCCGGCGTACCGGTGTACGTCGACAGCCCCATGGCCCTGGCCGCCCTCGACGTCTACCGCGACGCCCTGCGCGCCCGCTCCCCCGAGCTGCGCCCCGAGGTCGTGGCCCGCGGCGAGGCGGCGCTCAGCCCCGAACCCTTCCTGGCCGCCCGCACCGTCCAGGAGTCGATCGACATCAACAACACCACCGGACCCGCGGTCGTCGTCTCCTCCGCCGGCATGGCCACCGGCGGCCGCGTCCTGCACCACCTGCACCGCACGCTGCCCGACCCCCGCAACGCCGTCGTCATCGTCGGCTTCGCCGCCGCGGGCACCCGCGCCCGCGACCTCGTCGACGGCGCCCGGGTGCTCAAGATGTTCGGCGAGTACGTGCCCGTCCGCGCCGAGGTCGCCGACGTACCGCACTTCTCCGCACACGCCGACGCGGACCAGATCATCGACTGGCTGCGCGGCGCCCCCGCCCCGCACACCACCTACCTGGTCCACGGCGAAGAGAGCGCCTCCGCGGCCCTGCGGGACCGCATCGACCGGCAGCTGGGCTGGACGGCGGTCGTGCCCAGGTCCGGTGAGGCCGTGCTGGTCCGCTGACCCGGCCCCGGGAGGGCCCGCGTGTCAGCGGCGGACGCGGGGCATGCCCAGGCCGATCCACGAGATGATCTCGCGCTGGATCTCGTTGTTGCCGCCGCCGAAGGTGAAGATGACCGCGGAGCGGTAGCCGCGTTCGAGTTCGCCGTGCAGGACCGCGCCGGCCGAGCCCTCCTTGAGGGGGCCGGCCGCGGCCACCACCTCCATCAGCCAGGCGTACGCGTCACGGCGGGCCTCGGAGCCGTAGACCTTCACGGCCGAGGCGTCCTGGGGGGTGAGCGTGCCGTCCTGGACGGCGTTGACCATCTGCCAGTTGAGCAGCTTCATCGCGTCCAGGCGGGCGTGGGTGCGGGCCAGGCGGCCGCGGACCCAGCCGAGGTCGATGACGCGGCGGCCGTCGGCGAGCTTGGTCGCCGACGCCCAGCGCTGTACGTCGTGCAGGGCGCGGATGGCCATGGTGCCGTGGGCGGCGAGGGTGACCCGCTCGTGGTTGAGCTGGTTGGTGATCAGGCGCCAGCCCTTGTTCTCCCGGCCGACCCGGCGCGAGGCGGGGACGCGGATGTCCTCGTAGTAGCTGGCGGTGGTGTCGTGCGAGGCGAGGGTGTTGATGAGCGTGCAGCTGTAGCCGGGGTCGCTGGTGGGGACGAGCAGCATGGTGATGCCCTTGTGGGCCGGGGCGTCCGGGTCGGTGCGCACGGCGAGCCAGACCCAGTCGGCGGTGTCGCCGTTGGTGGTCCAGATCTTCTGGCCGTTGACCACGTACGTGCCGGTCTCCTCGTCGCCCTCCCGTACCGCCTTGCACTTGAGGGCCGCGAGGTCGGTGCCGGCGTCGGGCTCGCTGTAGCCGATGGCGAAGTCGATCTCGCCGGACAGGATCCGCGGCAGGAAGTAGGCCTTCTGCTCCTCGGTGCCGAACTGCATGATCGTGGGGCCGACGGTGTTGAGCGCCATCAGCGGCAGCGGCACCACGGCCTGGGCGGCCTCGTCGAAGAAGATGAACTGGTCCATCGGGGACATGCCGCGGCCGCCGTACTCCTTCGGCCAGCCCACCCCGAGCCAGCCGTCGGTGCCCAGGCGGCGGATGGTCTCGCGGTAGTAGCGCTTCTGGGCGGCCGGGTCCTGGTAGCGGGCGTGGACGTCCTCGGGGATCAGCTGGGCGAAGTAGGCGCGCAGTTCGGCGCGCAGTTGCTGCTGCTCAGGCGTGTATTCGAGGTGCACGGCCCCTCCAGGAGTCTCCCGTGGCGAACTGTTCCGTCCACTGCGCGGCGCACAGACTAGAACCTGTTCCAGGATTCCGGAAGGGCCGTGACGTGCCGTCAGATCCGGGCGCCGGCCGGCACTCCGGCCCGGAGGGCGGTGATCAGGGCGGCGGCGGTGCGGACCATGGCGGCCCGGCCCTCGGAGAGGTACGCGCGGCTGTCCACCGCGCTGGGGTGGGCGGTGAGGTACGCGCGGATGGCGTCGGTCATGGCGAGGTTGAGGGCGGTGCCGATGTTGACCTTGCTGATGCCGCCGGCGACGGCGGCGGCGAGTTCGGCGTCGGGCAGGCCGGAGGAGCCGTGCAGGACCAGCGGCACGCTCAGCGCCGTGGAGAGCCGGGCCAGCAGGCCGTGGTCGAGGGCCGCGGTGCGGGTGGTCATCGCGTGGCTGGAGCCGACCGCGACGGCGAGGGCGTCCACACCGGAGGCCTCGACGAACTCGCGGGCCTCCTCGGGGTCGGTGCGGGCACCCGGGGCGTGCGGGTCGAGCGGGGCGGCACCGTTCTTGCCACCCACCTCGCCCAGTTCCGCCTCGATCCAGAGGCCGCCGGCGTGGGCCCACTCGGCGGCGGCGCGGGTGGCGGCCAGGTTCTCCGCGTACGGCAGGTGGGCCGCGTCGAACATGACGGAGCCGAACCCGGCGTCGGCGGCCTGGCGGAGCAGTTCGGGGCTCTTCACGTGGTCGAGGTGGAGGCCGACCGGCACGGTGGCTGCGGCCGCGGCCGCAGCGGCGGCGCGGGCCAGCGGAAGCACCCGGCCGTGCCGGTACTTGACGGCGTTCTCGCTGATCTGGAGGACGACGGGCGAGCCGACGGCCTCGGCGCCGGTGACCACGGCCTCCGCGTGCTCCAGGGTGATGATGTTGAAGGCGGCGACGGCACCGCCGGTCGCGGCGGCCTCCGCGACCAGGTCACCGGTGTTGACCAGGGCCATCAGTGCTCATCCTCCAGGACGACGGAACGGGTGAGGTGGCGCGGCCGGTCCGGGTCGAGGCCCCGGGCGGCGGCGACGGCGAGCGCGAGGCGCTGCGCGACGACCAGGCCGGCGAGCGGGTCGAGCGTGACGTTCACCCAGCGGGCGCCGGTGGCGCGCACCTGCTCCTCCAGCCCGTACGGCGCCTGGCCGAGCATCACGGTGGCGCCGCCCGAGGTGGTGACGCTGATCGGGCCGTGCCGGTACTCCATGGCCGGGTAGGCCTCGGCCCAGGAGAGGGAGGCCTCGCGCATCTTGAGCGCCGCCTCCTCGGCGAGGCCGGTGGTCCAGCCGCGGCCGAGGAAGGTGAACTGGCCGCAGGCGGCGAGGCCGGGCGGGAGGGGCTCGGCGAGAGCGGTGCGGGCGTCCTCGACCAGCCACTCCGGGTTCAGGCCCAGGTGGGCGCGGAGCAGGGTGAGGGCCGTGGTGGCGAAGCGGGTCTGGACGACGGAGGACTCGTCGGCGAAGTCGAGTACGACGAGGTCGTCGGCCAGGTCGACGACGGGGGTGTCCGCGTCCCCGATGACCGCGGTGGTGCGGATGGCGCCCCGCAGCCGGGCGAGGAGGTCCAGTACCTCGGTGGTGGTGCCGGAGCGGGTCAGGGCGACCACCCGGTCGTAGCGGCGGCCGACGGGGAACTCGGAGGCGGGGAAGGCGTCCGTCTCCCCCAGCCCGGCGCGCTCGCGCAGCACGGCGGCGGCCTTGGCCATGTAGTAGGAGGTGCCGCAGCCGGTGATCGCGACGCGCTCGCCGGGGGCCGGGAGGCGGTCGCGGTGGCCCGGCGCGAGGTCGGCGGCGCGCTGCCAGCACTCGGGCTGGGTGGCCAGTTCACGGGCGGCGTGGCTGGTGGCCGCGGCGTGGCCGGCGGCGGTGCGGCCGGGGCCGGCGGCGCTCGCGCCGGCCGCCTGGCGGCGGGCGCCCTTGGTTTCCGTACTGCTGGTTCCTGCGCTCACGTCTGCGCTCATTCCGACGGACTCCTTCGAGATGCTCGTTCTTGCAAGTTAGCGCGTGGTTTCGAGCAACTTCAAGCATCTGGCCGCGCGATTGTCGGGATAGGGTGCAGGCGGTACGGCCGGACGCCGTCCCAAGACTCGTCCCCCGAGAGGTTGGGAGCCGCCTCCATGTCCCGCGACGCGCGCTGGAAGACACTGCTGGACCTGCTCGTGGAGCGGGGGCGCCTCGACGTGGAGGCCGCCGCGGAGGCGCTCGGGGTGTCCGCGGCCACGATCCGGCGGGACTTCGACCAGCTCGCGGAGCAACAGCTGCTGGTCCGCACCCGCGGCGGTGCGGTGCTCCACGGCGTCTCGTACGAACTCCCCCTGCGCTACCGCGGCTCGCGCCGGGCCGCCGAGAAGCAGCGGATCAGCGCGGCGGTCGCGGAGCTGGTCGCGCCCGGCGAGGTGGTGGGCCTGACGGGCGGTACGACGACCACGGAGGTGGCCCGCGCGCTCGCCGCCCGCCCGGAGCTGGCCGAGGGCTCGCCCGCGCTCACGGTGGTGACCAACGCCCTCAACATCGCCGCCGAGCTGGCCATCCGCCCCCAGTTCAAGATCGTGGTGACCGGCGGGGTGGCCCGCCCGCAGACGTACGAGCTGATCGGCCCGCTCGCGGACGGCGTCCTGGGGCAGATCACCCTGGACACCGCACTGGTCGGCGTGGACGCCTTCGACCCCGAGCACGGCACCGCCGCGCACGACCAGGACGAGGCGGCCATCAACCGGCTGCTGTGCGAGCGGGCCCGGCGGGTCGTGGTGGTGACGGACTCCAGCAAGCTCGGCCGGCGGGCCTTCGCCGCCATGTGCCCCACGGAGCAGGTGGACGTACTGGTCACGGACGCGGCCGTGCCGGCGGAGACGGCGGAGCGGTTCCGCGAGGCGGGGGTCGAGGTGATCGCCGTCTGACCGGCTTGCGCCGGAGCGGTGCAGGGGCGCCCCGGCCCGAACGGAGCGCGCCACTCCGCGCCCGTCGACGTGATGCGCGCCAACGCCCGGCAGGTCCGGGCCCGGAGGTGCCCGACCATGAGCGGATGGACACCCACTTCCTCGCGATCGACGAACTGGCCGACGTCCCGCCCGTGGCGGTCGTGGTCGACGTCATGCGCGCCTTCACGGTGGCCGCCTGGGCCTTCGCCCGAGGGGCGGAGAAGATCGTTCTCGCCGAGTCGCTCGACGAGGCCCTGGCGCTCAAGGCCCGCCACCCGTCCTGGGCGGCCCTCAAGGACGGTCCGCCCTCGGCCGGATTCGACCACGTCAACTCGCCGGGCCTGCTGCGGTCCGCCGACCTCGGCGGCCGCACGGTCGTCCAGAAGACCACCGCGGGGACGGTCGGCGCCCTCGCGGTCAAGGAGGCGTCGCTGGTGCTGTGCGCCTCGTTCGCGGTGGCGGAGGCGACGGCCCGGCTCCTGCGGTCACGCGCGGCCGACAGCGTCACGTTCGTGGTCACCGGCGAGGACGGGCGGGCCGAGGAGGACCTGGCGTGCGCCCAGTACATCGCCCGGCGGGCCACCGGGGCCCGGACGGACGCCGCCCCGTTCCTCCGCCGAGCCGGGGCGTCGCGCGCCGCCGCCGAACTGGCGCAGGGCGTGCGCCAAGGCGTCCATCCCGACGACGTCGCCCTGTGCCTGGAGCTCGACCGGTTCCCCTTCGCCATGGTGGCGTCCCCGGAGGACTCGCTGATGGTCCTCCGCCCGCACTCCACGTCCTCGCCGGCCCCCGGGGCCCAGGTCTGACCGCTTCAGCGCATCACGGCCCCGAACGCGCCGAGGGCCCCGGAACCGGTTCCGGGGCCCTTCGCGTCCCAGAACGCGGTTCTGCGGCGCGGACGCGGCCGGTCCGTCTGAACCCCCGTACGAGACGGCGCCGGGTGTCACCTCGCGTCCTCCTAGAGGATGGATCAAGCCCCCGACCAGGAACAACGCCAAAAGCTGCAACAATCGGTCACCCAGGATTACCGATAGGAGACGCGGTGCTGGAGCGCCACGAGATGGACGCCTTCCTCGTGCTGTCCGAGGAGCTGCACTTCGGCCGGGCCGCCGACCGGCTCCGGGTCTCGCGCGCCCACGTCAGCCAGACGATCAAGAAGCTGGAGCGGCGGATCGGCGCCCCGCTCTTCCTCCGCACCAGCCGCACCGTGGCCCTGACCCCGCTCGGCCGGCAGCTCCTGGAGGACCTGGCCCCGCACCACCGGGCGATCCTGGAGGCGGTGCGCCGGGCCATCGCCACCGCGCACGGGACCACCGGCACCCTCCGCGTGGGCTTCGTGGGCGCCCTCTGGGGCCAGATCTTCGTCTGCGCCGCCGACCACTTCCGCACCACGCACCCCGACTGCGAGGTGCGGCTGTCGGACGTCCCCTTCGGCGTCGCGCAGGACCCGGTGCGCGAGGGGGAGCTGGACCTGATCAACGCGAGCTTCCCGGTCCGCGAGGACGACGTGGCCACCAGCGAGCCCCTGGTGCGCGAGCCCCGGCTGCTGGCCGTCTCCGCACGGCACCCGCTCGCCGCGCAGCCGGAGGTGACGCCCGCCGAGATGGCCCGGGTGACGATGCTGAGCACACCGACGATGCCGGACTACTGGGCGCGGGAGCGGACGCTCCGGGAGGAGGCGGGCTCAGAGCCGCCGCCCCCGCCCGGGCCGCAGATCGCATCGCTCCAGGAGGGGCTGGCGCTGATCGCGGCCGGCAAGGGGGCCTTCCCGGTGGGTGCCCAGGTGACGCGCTTCTACCAGCGCTCGGACATCGCGTACGTACCGATCGCGGACGCCCCGCCGCTGGAGTGGGGGCTGGTCTGGCGGGCGGGCGCCGAGACGCCGCTGCTCCGGGCCTTCATGGGGGCGGTGGAGTATGTGGTCGAGCGGTACGAGCGCTCCGGCGGCGGGGCGGCGGACGGCGACCGGCCCGCACCCCAGTCGATGGCCTGACCCGGGGCCGGCCCGGAACCGCGTAGCGCCGAGCGGCCCGGACCGGGACCTCCGCGCTCAGCGCGACGTGGACAGGTTCCCGGCCTCCCGCCGCAGCGCGTCCAGCACCGGGCGCAGCAGCGGGTGGGCCTCGGCGCCGCGCCGGGTGGCCGCGAAGACGCGACGGGTGGCGGCGGGGCCGGTGACGGGGCGGACCACGGTGTCCTTGAGCTCCATGCCGCGCAGTGCCGAGCGGGGTACGAGCGCGACGCCGGCGCCCGCGCCCGCGAGGGCGACCACCGCCCGGAAGTCGTCGGAGGAGTGGGCCAGCCGGGGCTGGAAACCGGCCTGTTCGCAAGCGGTGACCATCACGTCGTGGCAGGGGTTGCCCGGGTAGGGGCTGATCCAGTCGCTGTCGGCCAGCTCGGCGAGGGCGACGGCGGGGTGGATGCTCAGCGGGTGCGAGGCCGGCAGGACGGCGTCGAACGGCTCGGCGTACAGCGGTACGAGGGACAGCCGGCCGTCGTCGGGGGCCGGGCCGCCCCGGTACTCCACGGCCAGGGCCAGGTCGGCCTCGCCGTCGAGCAGCAGGGGGAGGCTCTGGTCGCCCTCGGCGTCGCGGACCCGGACGCGTATGCCGGGGCACTCGTGGGCGAGCCGGGCGATGGCGGGGGCCAGCACCTCGGCGATGCCGGTGGCGAAGGCGGCGACGGTGACCTCGCCGGCCGCGCCGCCCGCGTAGGCGGCGAGTTCGGCCTCGGCGCGCTCCAGCTGGGCCTGGACCTCGTGGGCGTGGGCGAGGAGGATCTCGCCGGCCGCGGTCAGGCGTACGCCGCGCCCGCTGCGGGAGAGCAGGGCGTGGCCCGTCTCCTGTTCCAGCGCGGCGAGCTGCTGGGAGACGGCGGACGGGGTCAGGTAGAGCGCGGCTGCCGCAGCGGTCACCGTGCGGTGGTCCGCCACGGCGCGCAGGATGCGCAGCCGCCGTGGGTCGATCACTCCGCCATTGTGACAGGCGGGACGCGGGGGTCCGTACCCCCGCGTCTCGCCTGCGGTTCCGGAGGGACACGCCGGCCCGGTCGGGCCGGCGGTGTCCGGCGGGCGCGGCCCGGGGGTCTCCCGGGCCGGGCCCGTGATCAGCCCTGGAGGGCGGCGCGGGCGTCGGTGAAGGCGGCGACGGCGCGCTCGACGTCCTCGGTCGAGTGGGCCGCGGACAGCTGCACGCGGATGCGGGCCTGGCCCATGGGCACGACCGGGTACGAGAAGCCGATCACGTACACGCCGCGCTCCAGCAGGAGCTCCGCCATGCGGGCGGCCTCGGCGGCGTCGCCGATCATCACCGGGGCGATGGCGTGGTCGCCGGGGAGGATCTCGAAGCCGGCCTCGGTCATCTTGGTGCGGAACAGCCTGGTGTTGTCCGCCAGCCGCTCGCGCAGGTCGCCGGCGGACTCCAGCAGGTCCAGGACCTTGAGGGAGGCGGCGGCGATGACCGGGGCGAGGGAGTTGGAGAACAGGTACGGGCGCGAGCGCTGGCGCAGCAGCTCGACGATCTCGGTGCGGGCGGCGACGTAGCCGCCGGAGGCGCCGCCGAGGGCCTTGCCGAGGGTGCCGGTGATGATGTCGATCCGGTCCATGACGCCGTGCAGCTCGGGGGTGCCGCGGCCGCCGGCGCCGACGAAGCCCACCGCGTGGGAGTCGTCGACCATGACCATGGCGTCGTAGCGGTCGGCCAGGTCGCAGATCTCGGTCAGCGGCGCGACGTAGCCGTCCATGGAGAAGACGCCGTCGGTGACGATCAGCTTGCGCCGGGCGCCGCCCTCGACCGCGGCCTTGAGCTGGGCCTCCAGGTCGGCCATGTCGCGGTTGGCGTAGCGGAAGCGGCGGGCCTTGGACAGGCGGATGCCGTCGATGATCGACGCGTGGTTCAGGGCGTCGGAGATCACCGCGTCCTCGGCGCCGAGGAGGGTCTCGAAGACGCCGCCGTTGGCGTCGAAGCAGGAGGAGTAGAGGATCGTGTCCTCCTGGCCGAGGAAGCCGGAGAGACGGGCCTCCAGCTCCTTGTGGACCTCCTGGGTGCCGCAGATGAAACGTACGGACGCCATGCCGTAGCCCCAGCGGTCCAGCGCGTCCTTGGCGGCGGCGACGACCTCGGGGTGGTCGGCGAGGCCGAGGTAGTTGTTGGCGCAGAAGTTCAGCACCTCACCGGGCACCCCGCCGGCGGTGACGGCGACGGAGGCGCTCTGCGGGGTGCCGATGACGCGCTCGGGCTTGTGCAGGCCGGCGTCGCGGATCTCGTCGAGGGTGCTGCGGAGGTCGGCGCGTACGGACTCGAACATGCGGCTCTGGGCTCCTTGTGCGGCGGAGTGCGGCTGACTGGTGACGGCGGGGGGCCGGGTCCCGCGGGAGGGGGAGGGTCGGGCGGGACCCGGCCGGGGAGGGTGGTCCGAGAGGACCGGACCGCTTACGCGGTCCAGTCGAGGATGATCTTGCCGCTGCGGGCCGTGGCGGCCTCGTCGAAGGCGGCCTCGAAGTCCTGGTAGGCGTACTTGCCGGTGATCACGGGGGTGAGGTCGAGGCCGCCCTCCAGGAGGACGGTCATCGCGTACCAGGTCTCGAACATCTCGCGCCCGTAGATGCCCTTGATGGTGATCATCGAGGTGACGACCTTCGCCCAGTCGACCGGGAACTCCTGCGCCGGGAGGCCCAGCATGGCGATGCGGCCGCCGTGGGTCATGTTGTCGATCATGTCGCGCATGGCCTCGCCGCGGCCGGACATCTCCAGGCCGATGTCGAAGCCCTCGCGCAGGCCCAGCTGCCGCTGAGCGTCGGCGATGGAGGACTCGGCCACGTTCACCGCGAGGGTGGCGCCGGCCTTGCGGGCCAGTTCCAGCCGTTCGGGGCTCACGTCGGTGATGACCACGTTGCGGGCGCCGGCGTGCTTGGCGACGGCCGCGGCCATGATGCCGATCGGGCCCGCGCCGGTGATCAGCACGTCCTCGCCGACCAGCGGGAAGGACAGCGCGGTGTGCACGGCGTTGCCGAACGGGTCGAAGATCGCGGCCACGTCGAGGTCGACCCGGGTGCGGTGCACCCACACGTTGGACGCCGGCAGGGCGACGTACTCGGCGAAGGCGCCGTCGCGGCCGACGCCCAGGCCGATGGTGGAGCGGCACAGGTGGCGGCGGCCGGCCAGGCAGTTGCGGCACTTGCCGCACACGAGGTGGCCCTCGCCGCTCACGAGGTCGCCGACGGCGATGTCCCGCACGTCCTGGCCGGTCGCGGCGACCTCGCCGACGAACTCGTGGCCCAGCACCAGCGGCGTCCGCACCGCGCCCTGCGCCCAGCCGTCCCAGCTGCGGATGTGCAGGTCGGTGCCGCAGATGCCGGTGCGCAGCACCTTGATGAGCACGTCGCCGGGGCCGTACTCGGGCTCGGGCACGTCCATGAGCCAGAGTCCGGGTTCGGCCTGGTGCTTGACGAGTGCCTTCATGGGTGCGGCTCCATGCATGCGTGCGGGCGCGCGCCTGGTGGGGCGCGCGGTGCGGGTGTGACGCGATCGCGTGACGGGACCAATCTGCCGACAGGGGAAGGTTTCAGTCCATCGAGGATTTCTTAAGCGGGTCGACAGCAGAACTTCACGCCTATGCTCCGTACGTGACGTCGCCAGGGGTGGTTGGGGAGGAGAAGGACGTGCCGAGCCTGCGCAGCCGTGCGCTGTCCGCTGCACTGATGGCCTCGGGCCGTCGCAGGCGGTGGTCGAGCGCGGAGGCGGTACGTGAGGTGGTGGCGGCCAGCGCGCGCCGTCCGGCCTCCCACCTGCCCCCCAGGGCCCTGGGGCGGGTGGCCGAGCTGTCGCGGACGATCGTCGGCGCCTGGCCCGTGTACGACGCGGCGCCGCTGGGCGTGGAGCCCACGGCCAGGGTGCTGTACCTGCACGGCGGGGGGTTCATCCACGAGCTGCGCCGGCAGCACTGGTCCCTGGTCCGCACGCTGGTGACGGAAGCGGGCGCGCAGTGCGTGGTGCCGGCGTACACGCTGGCACCACGGGGCACGGCGGACCGTACCGTGCCGGTCGCCGCGGACCTGCTGAGCGGGCTGATCGAGAGCGGCGGGGCCGGCGGCACCGTGCTGGTGGGCGACTCCGCGGGCGCCGGGCTGGCGCTGGCTGCCGCGCAGCGCCTGCGGGAGCGCACCGGGGCGCAGCCGTCGCGGATCGTGCTGATCTCGCCCTGGCTGGACGTGTCGATGAGCCATCCGGAGCAGGTGGCGATAGAGGCCAGGGACCCGATGCTGGCGAGGGCGGGGCTGCTGGAGGCGGGCCGGCTGTACGCGGGGACGCTGTCGGCGGCCGACCCGCGGGTGAGCCCCCTGCACGGCGACTTCGCGGGGCTGGCACCGATGACGGTGTTCACCGGCACGAGGGACGTGCTCGGCACGGACGCCCGGGAGCTGGTGAACCGGGCCCGCGCGGCCGGCGTGGAGGTCGACCTCCACGAGGCCGAGGGCCTCCCGCACGTGTACCCGCTGCTCCCGGTCCCGGAGGGGCGCGAGGCCCGCCGCCGCCTGGTGAACCTGGTCCGCACGGCAGCCTGATGGCCGACCGGCCTGTTGCCGGTGGCACGACGGCCCTCCGGCCCCCGCTCCCCCGCCGCCCGCCCCCTGACGACGACCGCCCGCCGCGCCGCGCAGGGCGGCGGGGCGGGCGGTCGTGGGTGTACGGCTCCCCCGGAGGGATCAGGCGTCGACGCCGCCGAAGCGGGCGCGGTACGCCTCCAGGTCCTCCTCCGCGATCTTCGCGAAGAGCACCGGCGGGACGGTGAACGGCGTGCCGGCCGGCACCGCGTCCAGGGCCTTGGCCTGCTCGGCGGTGATCCAGGTCGCGGTGTCGTCCGTGAGGGAGAACGCACCGCGCATGGCCGCGGCCGAGGCCGGGATGAAGGGCTCGGAGACCACCGCGTACAGGTGGATGAGGTTCATCGCGGTGCGCAGGGTCAGCGCGGCGCCCTCGGGGTCGGTCTTGATCTCCAGCCAGGGGGCCTTCTCCTCCAGGTAGGAGTTGCCCGCGGACCACAGGGCGCGCAGCGCGGCCGCGGCCTTGCGGAACTGGAGGGCGTCCAGGTGCTCCTCGTACTCGGCGAGCAGCCGGGCGATCTCCTCGCCGAGACGGGTCTCGGCCTCTCCGGCCGCGTTGCCGGCCGGGACCTCGTCGCCGAACCGCTTCCGCGAGAAGGACAGCACGCGGTTGACGAAGTTGCCGAGGGTGTCGGCCAGGTCCTTGTTGACGGTGGCGGTGAAGTGCTCCCACGTGAACGACGAATCGTCGGACTCCGGGGCGTTGGCGATGAGGAAGTAGCGCCAGTAGTCGGCGGGCAGGATCTCCAGCGCCTGGTCGGTGAAGACACCGCGCTTCTGGGAGGTGGAGAACTTGCCGCCGTAGTACGTCAGCCAGTTGAAGCCCTTGACGACGTCGACCTTCTTCCACGGCTCGCGCACGCCCAGCTCGGTGGCGGGGAACATCACGGTGTGGAAGGGGACGTTGTCCTTGGCCATGAACTGCGTGTAGCGGACGGAGTCGTCGGCCTCGTACCACCAGGACTTCCAGTCGCGGGCCTCGCCGTCGCCGGCGGCGTCCGCCCACTCCTTGGTGGCGCCGATGTACTCGATCGGGGCGTCGAACCAGACGTAGAAGACCTTGCCCTCGGCAGCCAGCTCGGGCCAGGTGTCGGCCGGGACCGGCACGCCCCAGTCGAGGTCGCGGGTGATGGCGCGGTCGTGCAGACCTTCCGTCAGCCACTTGCGGGCGATGGAGGAGGACAGCTGCGGCCACTGGTCCTCGTGGCGGGAGACCCAGTCCTCGACCTCGTGCTGGAGCTTGGACTGCAGCAGGAAGAGGTGCTTGGTCTCGCGGACCTCCAGCTCGGTGGAGCCGGAGATGGCGCTGCGCGGGTTCACCAGGTCGGTCGGGTCCAGCACGCGGGTGCAGTTCTCGCACTGGTCGCCGCGGGCCTTGTCGTAGCCGCAGTGCGGGCAGGTGCCCTCGACGTAGCGGTCCGGCAGGAAGCGGCCGTCGACGGGCGAGTAGACCTGGCGGATCGCCCGCTCCTCGATGAACCCGTTCGCGTGCAGCTGGCGGGCGAAGTGCTGGGTGATCTCGCGGTTCTGCTCCGAGGAGCTGCGGCCGAAGTGGTCGAAGGAGAGCCGGAAGCCCTCGTAGACGGCCTTCTGCGCGTCGTGGGCCTGGGCGCAGAACTCGGAGACCGAGAGCCCGGCCTCCTTGGCGGCCAGCTCGGCGGGGGTGCCGTGCTCGTCGGTGGCGCAGATGTACAGCACGTCGTGGCCGCGCTGGCGCAGGTACCGCGCGTAGACGTCAGCGGGAAGCATCGACCCGACCATGTTGCCCAGGTGCTTGATCCCGTTGATGTAGGGAAGCGCGCTGGTGACCAAGTGTCGAGCCATCCTGGGATGCTCCATTTCGCATAAGGGGGTGACGGGCCGTGTCGGGCGGCCGCCGCCATCGTAACCAACGCACCGGGTCACTCTGCCCGCGGTTTTACCCCTCGGACGTGCTTGCCGGGTCCGCGCCCGGCCGGCGCGGGCCGTTCCCGGCCCTGCGGCCGTCCGGCCGGCCACCGATTCCGCCAGGGGGTCAGGCGGCCAGAGAGCCGCGCCGCGCCGCGCCGAATTCGGTGAGGAAGGCCGCGCAGAAGGCCTCCAGGTCCTTCGGCTTGCGGCTGGTGATCAGCGGGCCGGGAGCCGCGTGGCAGACGACCGACTCCTCGTCCTCCCAGGTGCCGCCCGCGTTGCGGATGTCCGTGCGCAGGCTCGGCCAGGAGGTCAGGGTGCGGCCGCGGACCACGTCCGCCTCGACCAGCAGCCAGGGCGCGTGGCAGATGGCCGCGACCGGCTTGCCCAGCCCGAAGAAGTGCCGGGCGAAGCCGACGGCGTACCGGTCCGTGCGGAGGAAGTCCGGGTTGGCCACACCGCCCGGGAGGACCAGGGCGTCGTAGTGCTCCGCCGAGCTCTCCGCCACCAGCGCGTCCACCGGGAAGGTGTCGGCCCGGTCCAGGTGGCGGAAGGCCTGCACCCTCCCGCTCTCCGTGGAGAGCAGCTCCGGCCGGCCGCCCGCTTCGGTGACCGCACGCCACGGTTCGGTCAGCTCGACCTGCTCCACGCCCTCGGGGGCGCACAGGAACGCCACCCGCATGCCGTCGAGACCCTTCATCGTCACCACTCCTCTCGCCCGCGTCCTCCGTGTCCCCCCGCCCCTGCCCGGCGCGGCACCGTTTACGTACCCCCGCCCCGGGCAGCCGGAGGGCATGGCACACGTGCTGGTGGCGGTGGAGGTCGCCGTGTCCGTCCGCACCGCCTACGACCAGTGGACGCAGTTCGAGGAGTTCCCCCTGTTCATGCCGGGCGTGGAGAGCGTGACGCAGCGCGCCCCGGACCTCACCCGCTGGGTGGTCGACCTCCAGGGCGTCCGGCGGACCTTCGACGCGCGGATCACCCAGCAGAGCCCGGACGAGCGGGTGGCCTGGACGACGGTCGGCGGGGAGGTCAGCCACTCGGGTTCGGTGACCTTCCACCCGCTGGGCGACACGGACTGCCGACTGGTGGTGCAGCTGGACTTCCACCCCTCGGGGCCGGCGGAGCGGACCGCGGCGCTGCTGGGCGTGGTGCAGCGCCGGATCAAGGTGGACCTGGAGGCGTTCCGTACGTTCATCGAGAAGCGCGGCGCGGCGACGGGCGGCTGGCGCGGCGCGATCTGAGGGGCGGAGCACGGCGCGGGGGCGGCGGTGCCACGGCGCGGGTGCAGGGGGCGGGCGGCGGTGCCACGGCGCGGGGTGCAGGGGGCGGCCAGGCGGCAAGGTGCGGGCAGAGCCACGGCGCGGGGTGCGGGCCCGCCCATGCGAGCCGGGCCCGCACCCGGGGCTCAGGCCGGGATCGTCCGCGAGCGGTCGATGAGGGTGGCCGTGTCGACGCCGGGCGGCAGGGTGCCGAAGGCGCCGCCGTGGTCGCCGCCGAGGCGGCCGGCGCAGAAGGCGTCGGCCACCGCGGCCGGCGCGTGCCGCTGGAGCAGGGAGCCCTGGAGGACCAGCGCCATCGACTCGGTGATCCGCCGGGCCCGGTACTCGGCCCCGGCCGGGTCGGCGAGCTCCTTGCGCAGCTCCGCCACGGCGGTGTCGAGGTGCCGGTCGGCGCCCGCGGCCAGCTCGACCTCGCCGAAGAAGGCCTCCACGGACTCGGGCGACCGGCCCATCGCCCGCAGCGTGTCCAGCGCGGCGACGTTCCCGGAGCCCTCCCAGATCGAGGAGAGCGGCGCCTCACGGTAGAGCCGGGGCATGCCCGAGTCCTCGATGTAGCCGTTGCCGCCGAGGCATTCCAGCGCCTCGGCCGCGTGCATCGGGGCGCGCTTGCAGATCCAGTACTTGGTGACGGCGAGCCCGAGGCGGCGGAAGAGCGCCTCGCCCTCGTCGCCGGCGACGGCCCGGTCGGTGGCGCCGGCCAGCCGCAGCGCGACGGCGGTGGCGGCCTCGGACTCCAGGGCGAGGTCGGCGAGCACGTTGCGCATCAGCGGCTGGTCGACGAGTGCCCTGCCGAAGGCGCGGCGGTGGGTGGCGTGGTGGACCGCGCGGACCAGGCCCAGGCGCATGCCGGAGGCGCCGCCGAGCGCGCAGTCGAGCCGGGTCATGTTGACCATCTCGATGATGGTGGCGACGCCCCTGCCCTCCTCGCCGACGAGCAGCCCGTACGCCTGCTCGTACTCGATCTCGGCGGAGGCGTTCGACCGGTTGCCCAGCTTGTCCTTGAGGCGCTGGAGGCGCAGGGCGTTGAGGGTGCCGTCGGGCAGCACCCGCGGCAGGAGGAAGCAGGAGAGGCCGCCGGGCGCCTGGGCGAGGGTGAGGAACACGTCCGACATGGGGGCGGAGGTGAACCACTTGTGGCCGGTGAGCCGGTACGTGCCGTCGCCTGCGGGCACGGCCTTGGTGGTGTTGGCCCGTACGTCGGAGCCGCCCTGCTTCTCGGTCATCGACATGCCGGCGATGAGGCCCCGCTTGGTACGGGGGTCGCGCAGCCCGAAGTCGTAGGTGCGGGAGGCGAGCAGCGGCTCCAGCCACGAGGCGAGTTCGGGCGTGGTGCGCAGGGCGGGCACGGCCGCGTAGGTCATCGAGACGGGACAGGAGTGGCCGGCCTCGGCCTGGCCCCAGACGTAGAACTTGGCGGCGCGGGCGACGTGGGCGCCGGGGCCGGCCTCCTGCCAGGGGGCGGCGTGGAGGCCGTGGCCGACGGCGACGTCCATCAGCTCGTGCCAGTACGGGTGGAACTCGACCTCGTCGACGCGGTGGCCGTAGCGGTCGTGGGTGCGCAGCACGGGCGGGTTCTCGTTGGCCAGGCGGCCCCACTCGGCGGCCTCCTCGGAGCCGGCGAGCACGCCCAGCTCGTGGACCTCGCCGGCGGCCCAGCCGGCTCCCTCGCGGTGCAGGGCCTCGACGAGCGCGGGGTCCGCGGCGGCGTCGTACCCGTGGTGCGGGGGGACCTGGTTGGTGACCTCATGCGTGCTGGGCAACGTGTCCTCCAAGGGCGCGCTGGGTGAAGGTGAGCAGGGCGGGTACGAGCTCCCCGGCCGCGGCGTCGCCGTCGGCGAGGGGGCCGACGAGGGCCTCGGCGACGGCGCCGACGAGGGCGGCGGCGGTCAGTTCGGGTGACTGGGGCGGGAGTTCGCCGGAGGCGACGCCCTCGGCGACCAGGCCGGCGTACACGTCGCGGAAGGCGCGGCGGAAGACCAGGCGCTCGGTGTCGACGGCCGGGTCCACGGGCTCGGCGAGCAGCGCGAAGGCGCGGCGGGGCGCGGCCAGGGCGCGGGTGGCGAAGGTCTCCACGGCCGCGGCGGTGCGTTCGGCGGCGGTGCCGGGGCGGGCGGCGGCCTGGGCGACCGCCTCGACCTCGCGGGCGGCCAGGGTCCGGAAGAGGGCGGTGGCCAGCTCGGACTTGCCGGCGAAGGACTGGTAGACGCTGCCGGTGGCGATGCCGGTTTCGGCCGCGATGGCGGCGACGGAGCAGCCGGCGTACCCCTCCCGGGAGAGCAGGCGGACGGCGGCTTCGAGCACCTGGTCGCGGCGTGCGTCGAGGCGGGCCTGGACGGCGGGGGTCCTGCGGTAGGGCATACGAAGGATTGAAGCATTGATTCAGTGCTTCAATCCAGGCCTTGCGCGGCACTCACACGGGCCGCCGACGCCGGTCCGCCGTTCGCCGCTACCGCCTGAACCCCGGCCGTACGCAGGGGAAATGCGGGGTGGCCGAAACCTTTCGGAGCCTTTCGGAACCCTTTCTACCCACTGGTAGCTTCCGTTGTTCGATCTTGCCGGGCGGCTCTCGCGCGCGCCCGGAAACCCCTCACGCAAGGAAGCTCCCTTGGCTGCCCACCGGCTCCGCCGCACCAACCCCGCCGCCCGCACCGCGGTCACCGCCCTCTCCCTCGCCACCGTGCTCGCCCTCCCGGCGCACCCCGCCGCCGCCGACTCCGGCACTCCCACCCCGTACCTCGACGGCATCGAGCAGGTGCTGCGCCAGGTCTCCCCCGGCCTGGAGGGCCAGGTCTGGGAGCGCACCGCGGGCAACCGCCTGGACTCCACCGCCCCCGAGGGTGCGGACTGGCTGCTCCAGACGCCCGGCTGCTGGGGCGACGCCACCTGCGCCGACCGCCCGGGCACCCGGCGGCTGCTGGCGAAGACGACGGAGAACATCGCCGCCGCGACCCGCACCGTCGACATATCGACCCTGGCCCCCTTCCCCAACGGCGCCTTCAAGGAGGCGATCGTCGCGGGCCTGAAGGCCTCGGTGGCCAAGGGCAACAAGCCGGTCGTCCGGATCATGGTCGGTGCCGCGCCGCTCTACCACGCCAACGTGGTGCCCTCGAAGTACCGCGACGAGCTGGTGGCCGACCTGGGCGCGGCGGCCCCGTCCGTCACCCTCAACGTCGCCTCGATGACCACGTCCAAGACGGCCTTCTCCTGGAACCACTCCAAGCTGGTGGTGGTCGACGGCCGCTCCGTGATCACCGGCGGGATCAACAGCTGGAAGGACGACTACCTCGACACCACCCACCCGGTGGCCGACGTCGACCTGGCCCTCACCGGCCCCGCGGCCGGCTCCGCGAGCCGCTACCTCGACACCCTGTGGGCCTGGACCTGCCAGAACAAGTCCAACTTCATGAGCGTCTGGTTCGCCTCGACCAACGGCGCCGGCTGCATGCCGACGCTGGGGACGGCCGCCCGTACCGCCTCCGCGGGGAGCGAGGGCGACGTACCGGTCATCGCGGTCGGCGGCCTCGGCGTCGGCATCAAGTCCGTGGACCCGGCCTCGGCGTTCCGCCCCACGCTGCCCACCGCGCCCGACACCAAGTGCACGGTCGGCCTGCACGACAACACCAATGCCGACCGCGACTACGACACGGTCAACCCTGAGGAGAGCGCCCTGCGCGCGCTCGTCGCGAGCGCCCGCAGCCACGTCGAGATCTCCCAGCAGGACGTCAACGCCACCTGCCCGCCGCTGCCCCGCTACGACATCCGCCTGTACGACACCCTCGCCGCCAAGCTGGCGGCGGGCGTGAAGGTCCGCATCGTGGTCAGCGACCCGGCGAACCGGGGTGCGGTCGGCAGCAACGGCTACTCGCAGATCAAGTCGCTGTCCGAGGTGAGCGACGCGCTGCGCGGCCGGCTCGCGCTGCTGCCCGGCGGGGAGCCCGCCGCGCGCGCCGCGATGTGCGCCAACCTGCAGCTGGCGACCTTCCGCGCCGCGGACGCGCCGCGCTGGGCGGACGGCCGCCCGTACGCCCAGCACCACAAGCTGGTCTCGGTCGACGACTCGGCCTTCTACATCGGCTCGAAGAACCTCTACCCGTCCTGGCTGCAGGACTTCGGCTACGTCGTCGAGAGCCCGCGGGCCGCGGCCCAGCTGCGTACGGACCTGCTGGCCCCGCAGTGGCGGTACTCCGCCGCCACGGCCACGTACGACTACGCCCGCGGGATCTGCTGACCCCGCCCCGCGTACCCCGGCCCGCCGCCGCCCCTCGCCCGGGGACGGCGGCGGCGCCGCATCCGGCCGCGCACCGGGGCCACCCGGCCGACCGGCCGACCGGCCGGTTGCGGTACGCGCGCTGACGGATCCTCAGTACAGTCGGCGGCAGGTGCCCCGCACACCCGTTGAGGAGACGTCCGTGAAGATGCTGATCAACGTTCCGGAGACCGTCGTCGCCGACGCACTGCGCGGCATGGCCGCCGCGCACCCCGAGCTCACCGTGGACGTCGAGCGCCGGCTGGTGGTGCGCCGCGACGCGCCCGTGGCGGGGCGGGTGGCGCTCGTCTCCGGCGGGGGCTCCGGGCACGAGCCGCTGCACGCCGGGTTCGTGGGGCCCGGCATGCTGGCGGCGGCCTGCCCCGGTGAGGTGTTCACCTCGCCCGTGCCGGACCAGATGGTGCGGGCAGCGGCAGCCGTGGACAGCGGGGAGGGCGTGCTCTTCGTCGTCAAGAACTACACCGGCGACGTGCTGAACTTCGAGATGGCCGCCGAACTCGCCGAGGAGGAGGGCATCCGGGTCCAGCGGGTGCTCGTCAACGACGACGTGGCCGTCACCGACAGCCTGTACACCGCCGGCCGGCGCGGCACGGGCGCCACCCTGTTCGTCGAGAAGATCGCCGGCGCGGCGGCCGAGGAGGGCGCGCCGCTCGACCACGTCGCGGCCGTCGCCCGCCGGGTCAACGAATCCTCCCGCAGCTTCGGCGTGGCGCTGTCCCCCTGCACCACGCCCGCCAAGGGCAGCCCCACCTTCGAACTCCCCGCGGGGGAACTGGAGCTGGGCGTCGGCATCCACGGCGAGCCCGGCCGGGAGCGTCGCCCGATGATGACCTCGGGCGAGATCGCGGACTTCGCCGTGCACGCCGTCCTGGACGACCTGGAGCCCCGCGGGCCGGTGATCGCCCTCGTCAACGGCATGGGCGCCACCCCGCTGCTGGAGCTGTACGGGTTCAACGCGGAGGTGCAGCGCGTGCTCGGCGAGCGCGGCGTGCCGGTGGTCCGCACCCTGGTCGGCAACTACGTCACCGCCCTGGACATGGCGGGCTGTTCGGTCACCCTGTGCGCGGTCGACGAGGAGCTGCTGCGGCTGTGGGACGCGCCGGTGTCCACCCCGGCGCTGCGCTGGGGGCGGTGAGCGGCCCGAGTCCGTAGGCTGGGCGGCGACGACGGACGACGGAGGTGGCCGGGTGCGCGACGCGGAGTTCTTCCGCCGCTGGATGGCGGCGACGGCGGCGGCCGTGGAGCGGGAGGCGGACCGGCTGACCGAGCTGGACTCCCCCATCGGCGACGCCGACCACGGCAGCAACCTCCTGCGCGGGTTCACGGCCGTGACGGCGGCGCTGGAGTCGGAGCGGCCGGACCGGCCGGGTGAGGTGCTGCAGCTCGCCGGACGCACCCTGATCTCCACCGTGGGCGGCGCGTCGGGACCGCTGTACGGCACGCTGCTGCGGCGGGCCGGCAAGGAGCTCGGGGAGGCCGCGGAGGTCTCCGACGATCAGGTGCGGAAGGCCCTGTACACGGGGGTCGGCGCGGTGGCCCAGCTGGGCGGGGCCGCGCCGGGCGACAAGACCATGCTGGACGCGCTGGTGCCCGGGGTGGCCGCGCTGAGCACCTCGTACCGGGCCGCCGGGAACGCGGCGGAGAACGGCGCGCTGGCGACCGTACCCCTCCAGGCCCGCAAGGGCCGGGCCAGCTACCTGGGCGAGCGGAGCATCGGGCACCAGGACCCCGGGGCCACCTCCTCGGCGCTGCTGCTGGCGGCGCTGGCCGAGGCCGCCGAGGCGGCCGGTGACGGGGAGGGCGGCGCGTGAGCACGGAGGCACAGGTCGGGATCGTGCTGGTCTCGCACAGCGCACAGGTGGCCGAATCGGTGGCGGAGCTGGCCCGGGGGCTCGCGGCGGGCGGTCCGCCGGTACCGCTGGCGACGGCGGGCGGCACGCTGGACGGCGGCCTGGGCACGAGCGCGGAACTGATCGTGGCCGCCGCCCGGTCGGTGGACCGGGGGGCGGGCGTCGCGCTCCTGGCCGACCTCGGCAGTTCCGTACTGACCGTCAAGGCCCTGCTGGCCGAGGAGGGCGAACTGCCCGAGGGGACCGTGCTGGTGGACGCGCCGTTCGTCGAGGGCGCCGTCTCGGCGGTCGTCACGGCCTCGGCCGGCGCCGGCGTCGAGGCGGTGGCCGCCTCGGCGGCCGAGGCGTACGCGTACCGGAAGATCTGACCGCCTCCCCCGCCCACGACGTGAGCCCGGCGCCCTCCCGAGGGGGTGCCGGGCTCTTGTCGTACGGGCCGCCCGCCGAGCGCGCGGGCCCGGCGACGTGTCTACCGCCCGCGGAGCTGGTCGAGGTCGCGGCGTTCGCGCTTGGTGGGGCGTCCGGCGCCGCGGTCGCGCAGACCTGTCGCACCGGCCTCGACCCGGGTCGGGGGCGGCGGGCTCTTGTCGATGAGGCACTCGGCGGCGACCGGCGCGCCCACCCGCTTGGTGATCACCCGCTGGACGATGACGATGCGCTCACGGCCCTCGTGGAAGAGCCGGACCTCGTCGCCAGGCTTCACGGTCTGGGCGGGCTTGGCGCGGTCGCCGTTGACCCTGACGTGGCCGGCCCGGCAGGCGGAGGCCGCGGCGGACCGGGTCTTCGTCAGGCGTACGGACCAGATCCAGGCGTCGACGCGCGCGGTGCCGCCCTGGTCGGGGGCGGCGGAGGAGGTCTGTGCGGACATGCGGCGACTCTAGCCCGGATCGTCCCGGCCTTCGTGGGATTAACCAAGTGGACAGCATCTGCCATGTATATCTACAAGACAGAATTGCAAATGCAGCGACCATCCCCCTAACTTGTCGCAGGTGCGGCGACACGCCGTACCACCCGCTCGGTCATGAAGAGCCCGCGCCGCCCGTCACCGGCGGGGTTCACCCGCTGCGCGGACCGGCACGCACCGGCCGCAACCTCCGAGGAGCCACCCTCATGTCCCCGACGACGACCCGCCGCCGTGCCACCGCCGCCCTGCTCGGCGCCGCGCTGATCCTGCCGCTCGGCGCCTGTGGAAGTGACGGCGGCAAGGACGCCGCGAAGGACTCCACCACGTCCCCGTCGGCCGAGGCGAAGGGCGCGAAGCTCACCGTCCTCGCCGCGTCCTCGCTGACGAACGTCTTCGAGAAGGCCAAGGCGTCCTACGAGAAGTCCCACCCGGGCACGCGGATCACCTTCTCCTTCGCCGGCTCGCAGGAGCTGGCCGCGCAGGTCAGGCAGGGCGCCCCGGCCGACGCCCTGGTCACCGCCGACACCAAGACGATGGACGGCCTGGCGGCGGAGACCGGCACGCCGGCCGTCATCGCCAGGAACCGCCTGGTCATCGCCACGGGCAAGGGCAACCCGCACAAGGTGGGCGCCCTGAAGGACCTCGCCGACACCGGGCTGAAGGTCGTGCTGGCCGCGCCGGAGGTGCCGGTCGGCCGCTACAGCAAGAAGATCCTCGACGCGCAGAAGATCGTCGTGAAGCCGGTCTCGCAGGAGCCGAACGTCCGCGCCGTGCTGAGCAAGGTCGAGCTCGGTGAGGCCGACGCCGGCCTCGTCTACAAGACGGACGTCACCTCCGCCGCGGACAAGGTCGACGCCGTCGAGATCCCGGACGACCAGAACGCCGTGGCCTCGTACCCGGCCGCCACGCTGAAGGGCTCCGAGAACTCCGAGGCCGCCGCCGCGTTCGTCGCGTGGCTGAGCTCCCCCGAGGCGCAGAAGATCCTCCGGGACGCGGGCTTCCAGAAGCCGTAGTCCCGAGGAGGGGGAGCGGGTCTGCCCGGACCGGGGGGACGGGCAGACCCGCCGTGTGCCTACGCTGCCCCCGTACGTCCCCCAGCCCCCGGCGCCGACCAGGAACGACCCGCCACATGAACCCCCTCCGCACCCGCACCCCGGGCCGCCCCCGTGCCCCGCTGGCCCTGGCGCTGCCCGCCCTGCTGGCCGTGGCGTTCCTGCTGCTGCCGCTGATCGGCATCCTGGCCCGCACCGAGTGGGACGAGCTGGGCGCGCACCTGAGCAGCCCCGGCGTGGTCGAGGCCCTCAAGCTGTCGCTGCTGGTCTCCTTCTGGGCACTGGTGCTGTCGCTGCTGCTGGGCGTGCCGCTGGCCTGGCTGCTGGCGCGGGTGCACTTCCCGGGCAAGGCGGTGGTGCGCTCGCTGGTGCTGCTGCCGATGGTGCTGCCGCCCACCGTCGGCGGTGTGGCCCTGCTGCTCGGCTTCGGCCGGCGCGGCCTGCTCGGCCCCTGGCTGGAGGACACCTTCGGGGTGACCCTGCCGTTCCACACCTCGGGCGCGGTGGTCGCGGCCACCTTCGTCGCCATGCCCTTCCTCGTCATCAGCCTGGAAGGCGCGCTCGGCGGTCTCCGCGTGAGCTACGAGGAGACGGCCGCCTCCCTCGGCGCCTCGCCGGTACGGGTCTTCTTCACGGTCACCCTCCCGATGGTCGCGCCCGGCCTGGTCGCCGGTGCCGCGCTCACCTGGGCCCGCGCCCTGGGCGAGTTCGGCGCGACCATCACCTTCGCCGGCAACCTGCCCGGCACCACCCAGACCCTCCCGCTCCAGGTGTACCTGCTGCTGCAGGACCAGCCCGAGGCGGCGACCTCCCTTTCCCTGCTGCTGCTCGCCATCGCCATGGCGGTGCTGATCGCGCTGCGCGGCCGCTGGACCGGCACGCCGCTCGCGGGGCGGGCGGGGGAACAGGTGGTGGCGGAAGAACCGGAGTCCCCCGTCGCCGTTTCCGGCGCAGGTACGGGCGACCGGCCCGCCGCGGCGCCCGTACCCGAGCCCGTACCCGAGCCCGCGCCCGTGCCCAGCACCGACGGGTCCTGGCCGCTGCACGCCGAGGTCACCGGCTTCAACCGGCTGACCCTGGACGCGGATCCGGGCACCACCATCGCTGTCGTCGGCGAGAACGGCGCGGGCAAGACCACGCTGCTCCGGGCCCTGCTGGGCCTCACCCCCCGCGCCCACGCCGTGCTGCGCCTGGGCGACACCGACGTCACCGCGCTGCCGCCGCACCGGCGCGGCGTGGCCTGGGTGCCGCAGGACGGCGCCCTCTTCCCGCACCTGACCGCCCTGGCCAACACGGCGTACGGACTGCGCGCCCGCGGAGTGCCCCGGGCCGGTGCCCGGAAGGCCGCGCAGGACTGGCTGGACCGGCTCGGCGTCGGCCACCTGGCCCACCGCAAGCCCGCCCAGCTGTCCGGCGGGCAGGCGCAGCGGGTGGCCCTCGCCCGGGCGCTGGCCGCCCGGCCCCGGCTGCTGCTGCTCGACGAGCCGCTGGCCGCCCTCGACCAGACCACGCGGGCCCACGTCCGCCACATGCTGCGCACGCACCTGGACGGCTTCGGGGGCGTCTGCCTGATCGTCACCCACGACCCGGTGGAGGCGGTCTCGCTCGCCGACCGGGTCCTCGTACTCGACGGCGGCCGGGCCCTCCAGGACGCGCCGCCGCCCGAGGTCACCCGGCACCCCAGGTCGCCCTGGGTGGCCCGGATGCTCGGGCGCAACGCCTGGCCCGGCACCTTCCGCGGGGACGGTCTGGCCCTGGAGGGCGGCGGCCGGCTGATCGTGGCCGACCGGGCCCCGGAGGGCGGCCGGGCGCTGGCGATCATCGCGCCGGAGGCGGTCGCCCTGCACCGCGAGAAGCCCGGCGGGAGCCCCCGCAACGTCTGGTCCGGCACGGTCCGCGAGGTCACCGCCGTGGGCAGCAGGCTGCGCGTGCTGGTCGCCTCCGCCGAGGCGCCGGACCTGGTCGCCGAGGTCACGCCGGCCGCGGCGGCCGAACTCGGACTGGTGGAGGGCACGGACGTGTGGACCAGCGTGAAGGCCACCGAGGTCACCCTGGTCGCGCTGTAGCGGCGCGGCCGCGGCAGGGCGTACCCCGTCCCGGAACGGCTGCCGGCCCGGGACACAAGAGCGCAAAACCCCACGGGGGTGCGGCTTCGGCCATTCGTTCGCAAACCCCCGAGAAGCGCTCACGGACCCCGCTAGCGTCGAAGGCGCTCGACCGAGCACGCCGCACCAGAAGGGGGAACTTCATCGTGCGCACTCGTGTCCTCGGCGTCCTCGCGGCCACCGCCGCGTTCGCCGGTGTCATGGCAACCGCCCCGTCGGCCTCCGCCGAGGGGGACCCGCCCGGCTGTCCCAAGGGCTACTTCTGCGCGTACTCCGGATACGACCAGTCCGGGACGCTGCTGCTGAAGACCTGGGGCAACTGGTCGGGGTGGATCCCGAACGTCAAGTCGACCTTCAACAACGGCCTCCCCGACGCCGGGGCGGACCACGTGGACCAGTCCTACCGCTGGCGCACCGGCGCCTACACCGCGTGCATGCACTACAACCCCGGCCCCGGTGAGTACAAGGCGAACTGGGACAACATCACCCTGACCGGAGTCCGCTGGCGCGGCGAGTGCTGATCCGGCACCCCGCCCATCCCCTCCCCTGACCGGGCCCGGCCGCGCCTGCCGCGCGGCCGGGCCCTCCCCCTGCCACCCCTCGGACCTGCAGTGATTGCTGTGGACGGCCGCCGCCCGGCTGACGTATGTTCCTCCGGCGCCCACGCTCCACGGGCGGTTTCCCGTCTTCCGGCCCGGGGGGGGTCCTTCGTCGTGTCCTTCAACGCCTCACACCTGCCCGCCTACACGCCACCGGCACCGGCGCGGCTGAAGTCGCCCGCCGGTCTGGCGACGGCGCTCACCGTCCTGTTCGCCGTCGTGATCATGACGGACCTGCTGGCGGTCGCCGCGGGGCTCAACGTCCACTTCGCGTACTCGTCGCCGGCGGTCGGCGACGCCGAGGCGACGCGGGCGCAGACGCTGCACTCGTTCTCCGGCGGCCCCCAGATGCTGGCCTTCCTCGTCACGGGCGTGGTGTTCATCGTCTGGTTCAGGCGGGTGCGCGGGAACGCCGAGGTGTTCCTGCCCGGCGGGCTGCGGATGCGGCCGGGGTGGTCCGTCGGCTGCTGGTTCATCCCGATCGCCAACCTCTGGCTGCCGTACCAGAACGCCGTCGACATCTGGGGCGCCAGCACCCAGGCCGCCCCCGGCGGCCAGTACCGCCACGTGTCGGCCGCGCCGGTGAACGCCTGGTGGGCGGTGTACGTCGGGGGGCTGCTCTTCGCCCGGTTCGCCGTGCGCGCGTACGAGGCCGCCGAGACGGCCGACGAGGTCGTGTCCGGCGTGCGCCTGGTCATCGCCGGCGACCTGCTCGACGCCGTCGCCGCCGTCCTCGCGCTGCTCTTCGTACGGAAGCTGACGGCCATGCAGCACCGCAAGGCCACCGAAGGGCCCGTCGCCGCGGCCTGACCGCGCGTCAGCCGGGTTAGCCGGCGGCCGGTACGGCGAACTCGCACCACACGCACTTGCCGCCGCCCCGCGGTTCCACGCCCCACGCGTCAGACAGCCCGTCCACCAGCATCAACCCGCGCCCGGACACGGCGAAGTCGTCGGCCTCGCGGCGGCGCGGCAGCGCGCTGGAGGTGTCCTCCACCTCCACGCGGATGCGGCCCTCGGCCGTCAGCCGGAGGGTCACCGTGCCCCCGCCGTCGGTGTGGACCAGGGCATTGGTCATCAGCTCGTCGGCGGCCAGCTCGATCTCGTCGGCGCGTTCCCAGGCACCCCAGGCGGCTGCCGCGGCCCGGATCAGGTGCCGGGCACTGGCCGGGGCGTCCGCGTCCCCCGGCGTCAGGTGCTGGCGCAGCGGTCCGCCGCCGCGCGGGCCCGCTGTGCCGTGCCGGCGCAGCAGGAGCAGGGCCATGTCGTCCCCGCCGCCGGCATCTCCGACCAGGTCGGACACCCGGTCCGCCAGCTCCTCCAGGTCCGTGGGCCCGTCGCGCACGGCGGCCATGAACTCCCGCATGCCGACGTCCGGGTCGAGGCCGGGGCGTTCGATCAGCCCGTCGGTGCAGAGCAGCAGCGTCTCCCCGGGGTGGAGTTCGAGCGCAGTCACCGGGTAGCCGTCGCCGGGGGGCCGGCCCTCCTTGTGCGCAAGGCCCAGCGGCAGACCACCGGCCACCACGACGCGGTGGCAGCTGCCGTCGCCGCGCCGCACCACCGGGTCCAGGTGCCCGGCGCGCACCAGCTGGAGCAGGCCCGTGTTCAGGTCGGCCTCCGCATACGTGCAGGTGGCGAAGCGTTCGGTGTCGAGTTCACGCAGGAAGGCCGAGGCCCGGGCCATCGCGGTGCCCGGGGTGTGGCCCTCGGTGATGTACGCGCGCAGGACGATCCGCAACTGGCCCATCACGGCGGCGGCGTCCGTGTCGTGGCCCTCCACGTCCCCGATCATCACGCCGACGCGGCCGTCCGGCAGCGGGATCACGTCGTACCAGTCACCGCCGATGTTCCGGCCCATCCGGGCCGCCCGGTAGCGCACGGCGATCTGCGCACCCGGCACGGTGGGGATGCTGCGGGGCAGCATGGCCCGCTGGAGGCCCTCGGCGAGGTCGTGTTCCTGTTCGAAGAGGATCGCGCGCTGCAGGCTCTGCGCGATGCCGCTGCTCAGCGCGACCAGCAGGTTCCGCTCCTCGGCGGTGAACTCGCCGTCGCGCACGTACAGCAGCCCCAGCGCGCCGATCGGCCGGCCCTGGGCGATCAGCGGCAGGTAGGCGCCGCTGCACACCTCCAGCGGCGCGATGTACGGCCACAGCATCGGGAAGCGGACCTGGAACTCCTCCCGCGAGGTGATCAGCACCGGCCGCATGGTGCGCACCGCCTCGCTCATCGGGAACTCGGCGTCGATCCGGGTGTACTCGATCTCCGGCACGTACGAGCCGAGCTGCCCCTCGGCCACGAGGTGGATCCGGCCGCCGTCGACGACGCCCAGCATCACGCTGACCGCGCCCAGGTGCCCCAGGGCCTCGGGGTCCTTGAGGATGTCGGTGACGTCGTTGACCGTACGGGCGTGGGCGAGGATCGCGGTCGTGCGCTCGACGACCCCGGTCATCCGGCGCCGGCCCTCGTCCAGCTCCGTGCGGGCGCCCGGGTGGCGGGGGTCGAGCGAGGCGTCCCGGACGATGCCGATGATGCGGAACGGACGGCCGTCGGCGTGCCGCAGGATGTGGCCCTGCGTGTGGGTCCAGCGGGGGCTGCCGTCGCGGAGCCGGATGCGGAAGTAGGCCCCGTACTCGGCACGGCCGTTCTTGAGCGCCTGCGCGATACGGGCGTCGAGCCGGGCGTCCTCGCCGGGCGGGATGCGCTGGCGCAGGGAGCCGGCCGTGCCGCCCCACTCGTACGGGCGCAGGTCGAACACCTCGAGCGCGGTGGGATCGAGGTGCATCTGTCCGCTGTCGAGGTTCCAGTCGAAGGTGCCCAGACCGGTGAGCGCGAGGCTCTGTTCCGGCCGGGCGGGCCACTCGTCCGGTGCCGGCACGGCGGTCCGGGGCAGTCCCCTTTCGGCCATGCAGCAACTGTCTCACCGATCGGCGCTGCGCGGGGGGCCGAGCGGAGGGAGACAATCCGGTTCATGGGAAACCCTGAAGTCTCGGTGGACCGGCAGGTCCACGCACCGCTGGAGCGCGTCTGGCGGGCCATGACCGACCTGGAGTCCATGCCGGCCCGGCTGAGCGGCGTGGAAGGCGTGGAGGTGCTCACACCGGGCCCCTTCGGCCTGGGCACCCGATGGCGGGAGACCCGGCGGATGTTCGGCAGGGAGGCCACGGAGGAGATGTGGGTGACGGCCTGTGAGGCCCCCACCCGCTATGTGGCCGAGGCGGACAACTCCGGGATGCACTACGTGTCGGAGTTCGTGCTGACGGAGACGGGACCGGGCCGGACCAACATCCGGATGGTCTTCTCCGCCCGTCCTCGGGAGGGCCACAGGATGCCGCTGCTCGCGCGCCTGCTGGGCGGGCTGGGCCGGCGGGCGGTGGCGAAGGCCATCGAGAAGGACCTGGCGGACGTGGCCGCACACGTCGAGGGCCGCACGGCGTAGGGCCCCCGGAGCATCCGGCGCGCTCGCCACACGCGAGGGCGTCCCGGAGGCCGGCGCTTGGCCTCCGGGACGCCCCGGGCCCTTCGGTGGTTCAGTAGCCGGGCTGCTCGGCGGGTGCCGGCACGGAGGAGCTCTGCGGGGCCGGCGGGGTGGAGGTGGAGGCCGGCGGCTGCGACAGGGGCCGCTGCTCGGCCGGCGGGGCGGGCGCCGATGACTGCGCCGGGGTCTCCGAGTAGGGGACGGGCGAGTCCGGCGAGGCCGGTGTCGTCTCGCCCGGCGGCGGCTTCAGCGGCGGACAGGGCGTCGGCGGCGTCTCCCCGGGCTTCAGCGACGGGGTCACGATGACGGTGCCGTCGAGGGACGGGCACGGCTTGGGCGTGGGCGTCGGGGGCGACGAGACGGAGGTCGACCCGGACGGGTAGCCGGACGTGGACTCCGACGGCGACACCGAAGGCGAGACCGAGGGGGACACCGAGGGGGACACCGACGGCGACACGGACGGCGAGGTGCTCGTCGGAGTGACGGTCGGAGACGGCTTCGGCGGCGGGACCGGACGGTCGTGCTTGCCGTGGCCACCGTGCTCCCGCTCGAACCACTTGCGGTCCTTGTGGTCGTAGATCACGAACTTGTAGACCACGGTCGTGGACGGCGCGATCACGACGACCTTCTGCGGCTGGTACGCCGCCCAGGGCTCGCCGTACCGCTTCGGGTCGACCTGGAGCGGCACCGGCTGGCCGAGCGGGTTGCCGCAGGCGCAGCGCACCCGGGGCACGCCGCGGTCGTCGACGAGCACCGCGGTGCCGGCCTGGAGCACGGCCTGGTAGGCGGTGGCCTTGCCGTTCTCGTAGCCGTGGTTGGTCACCCGGGTGTCGCTGCGCAGCTGGAGCGGGGTGAGGGAGCGCAGGTAGTCGGGGACGTCCGAGGACTGGATGCCGAGGGCGGAGGCGAACGCCTCGTTCTTCGGGGGCTGCGAGGTGAGGGAGGTGATCTGCTTCTCGACGTCGCAGGCGGCCACGTTCTGGGTGCCGCCGTACAGGCCGGGCGCGGAGCCGCTGACGCTGCGGGTGGCCGTGGTCTGGCCGGTGGCGGTCGGGGAGGCGGGCTGCGTGGTCTGTGTGCCCTGGGACTCCGGGATGACGGAGCCCTGGGCCGTGGACTCGGTGAAGGGCGCCTCACCGGCCGAGGCCGCAGGCTCCAGGAAGACCTCGCCACTGGCCTGCGGGGTGTCGCCCCCGCCGCCGTCGGGACGGGTGAGCACGATCGCCAGCACGGCCGCCGCGACCACGGCGACGGCGGCGGTGGCGATCCGCGGCACCGACTTCCACCAGGGCTTCCCTCCGGGTTCCCCGCCGCCGGACGGACCGGACGGCCCGGAAGGCCCCGAAGGGGGCGGTCCGGGCGGGGTGCCGGGAGGAGGCGTGGCGGCGCCCCCTTGCGAGGGTCCGGAGAGCGGACCTGAAGGGGGACCTGAGGGACGGCCGGAAGACGGCCGGCCGGAGGGTTGTGTGGTCACGGGCTCTTCTTCCCAGGCGGAGGATTCGGTCTTCCAGACGGGCCCCTGGGGGGACAAACCGGACTTCTTCACTCCTGCGGACCATTCTGTACGCCACCCGGACGGCCGCAAGTCCTACCGACCCGCGCCCCGCACGAACCCCGCCCACCCGACCGCCACTGCCTGCACCAACGCCTGCCCGGCCCCACCCGAAACGACCACCGAAGACACCGGCTCACGCCGTGCCCGGACGACAACGGATCACCCCGATCACGGGCACCTTGCGCCACCCCAACGGGCAGCCGGGCACCGACCGCCCCGCAAGACCCGCTGAGCAGAACTGTCGACGGGTGATCCGCGGGCCCAGACGCCGGAAGGGCTCGGACCCGCATGAAAGACCCACCAGCACGGGGAAAACCCCGCCGCGGCCTCCCGGCACCAGCGAACCGGCACCTCCCGGGCCCTGAGGTCCGCTGAGCGGAACTGTCGACAGGTCATCCGCGGGCCCAGACGCCGGCAGGGCTCGGACCCGCATGAAACACCCACCAGCACGGGGAAAAC
>NZ_JBITRX010000003.1:0-279 GCF_044540325.1 Streptomyces sp. NPDC086023 | reverse complement strand
GGCACCAGCGAACCGGCACCTCCCCGGCCGAGAGGTCCGCTGAGCGGAACTGTCGACAGGTCATCCGCGGGCCCAGACGCCGGCAGGGCTCGGACCCGCATGAAACACCCACCAGCACGGGGAAAACCCCGCCGCGGCCTCCCGGCACCAGCGAACCGGCACCTCCCCGGCCGAGAGGTCCGCTGAGCGGAACTGTCGACAGGTCATCCGCGGGCCCAGACGCCGGCAGGGCTCGGACCGGCAGCCTCGGGAACGCCAGCGGCCTGTTCAGCCCCGGGC